>JBDRVE010000020.1 GCA_039801725.1 candidate division WOR-3 bacterium
AAATTTAAATTGCTTTTATAAATCTTGAATTCGTAATTTTTTAAAAGTTTCTCAGCAAACTGGGATAAGAATTCTTTTATCGGCGAAGAGAGAAAGAAATAAATCTCTTTATCAAAAATTATCTCTTCCTTGTGGAGTCCCATCTCCTTAGAAAATATCCGAGAAAAGACAAACATTTTAAAATTCCTCTTCTGATATTTATACCCTTCATTATGTAAAAAATTAGCAAGGTCTTTGTCAATGTTATTATAAATAAAAGCCTGTAATAGATGATTATAATGGATTGGCAGAACAATTTTCTCTTCTTTGGAATTTGTCAAAACTATTTTGAGTCTCATACTAAGTTGATATTATTCGTATCTTAATGCCTCGATGGGATTGAGTTTGGCAGCACGGGTGGCAGGATAGATGCCAAAAAAGATACCAACACAAATGGGAAATAAAACACCAATAATTACTACCCACAAAGGAACGGCTGATTCTAAGGGCGTTAAGGCAGCAATAATTTTGGCACTACTTATTCCTAAAATTAAACCAATTAAACCACCTAAAAAGGATAAAAAGCAGGCTTCTAATAAAAATTGTAATAAAATATCCCGATTAGAAGCACCAACCGCTTTTCTTAAACCAATCTCTCTTGTCCTTTCGGTTACCGCAACAAGCATTATATTCATAATTCCAATGCCACCAACAATTAATGAGATTGCCGCTACGGCAATCATCACAATAAAAGCAACGTTGGTTATATTTCTATATATCTCTCTTAATGTCTGTTGGGTATTAATACCAAAATCATCAGGTTTGTCAAACCCTAATCTCCTTCTTCTTCGCAAAACCTCTCTTATCTCATCAATTGTCCTTTCTAAATTCTTACCATCCTTGGGTAAAATCTGAAAGGATAAACTACGCCAAAGTCTTTGAAAACCAACTGGTCGAGGAAAGACTTCATCAAAGGTGGTCAAGGGAATGATGATGATATTATCTTGGGGTTGTCCCATAAAAGTTCCTTTTGGTTCTAATACACCAATGATCGTAAACTGCTTGCCACCCAGATTGATTGTTTTAAAAAGTGGGTCGGTATTAGGAAATAAATTCTCCACAATATAAGAACCAATTACACAAACTTTTCTTCTTCTTTTGAAATCATCTTCGTTAATAAACCGACCAGTAGTAACGGTATAGTTGGAAGTATATTGTAAATTTTCATCGGAACCGATAACTTCAATGTTTCTTGCCTTATTTATTCCGTAAGTTATTGTGCCCACATTGGTTGATTTTACATAAGAAAGTTTATCAACCGAAGGCAATTTCTTTAAGGCTTCGCCATCTTCGATTGTTAAATCTTTTCTTTTGGCAACTTCTTCAAAATCAACCCTGCCCATTCCCCAAGCAATCTTTTGAACAAAAATTGTATTGGAACCTAATGAACTTATCTGTTTTTCTACTGTCATATTTAAACCTTGAATTAAAGAAAGAATAGCAATAACTGTCATTACGCCAATAATTATTCCTAAGGTTGTTAAAAAGGAACGGAGTCGATGGGTTTTAAAAGTAGATATTGATAACTTTAATATTTCAATTAATTTCATTTGATTATCTTATCTTCAATTATTATCCCATCGGTTATCCTTATTAATCTTTTGGCGTGAGAAGCGATATTTGGGTCATGGGTAACAATGATGATTGTCCTGCCTTCACTTGCCAATTGGTCAAAGATTTTCATTATCTCGTTACCACTCTTTGTATCCAAATTACCAGTCGGTTCATCAGCCAAAATTAAAGAGGGATTATTAACCAATGCCCGCGCAATTGCTACCCTTTGCATCTCGCCACCGGAAAGTTCATTTGGTCTGTGAGTTGCCCTTTCTTTTAAACCAACCTTTTCTAACATTTCCATTACCAATCTTCTCCGTTCTTTGACACCAATCCCCGCATAAATTAGTGGCAATTCCACATTACTAAAAGCAGTTAATCGTGGCAAAAGGTTGAAGTTCTGAAAGACAAAACCTACCTCTTTATTTCTTAATTTTGCCAATTCATAATCAGTTAAATTGCTCACTTCTTTTCCTTGATAATAATATTTTCCTTCGGTTGGTGTATCAAGAAAACCGATAATATTTAAAAGGGTTGATTTGCCACTTCCCGAAGGTCCCATTATTGCGGTATATTCTCCCTTTTCAATAGTTAAATTAATACCATTTAAAGCCGGAAAACTTACTTTTCCTGTTGAGTAAACTTTTTTAATGTTGATAAGTTGACAAAGCATTATCTCCTAACCCTTACTCTTGGTCTTTGGATAAACCGCATTGTTCTAATTACATCACCGGCATCTCCCCTTCTTCTCTCTGCCCTCTCCCTTCTTTTTGGCTTTACTAAATCACCCTCATTCAATTTTGCCAAAACTGAATAAGGACCAGTAATCACTTCTTCGCCCTCTTTTAAACCATCAATAATCTCTGCTTCAAAATCACCATAACTACCAACTTTTACCGGTCTCAATTTGGCTTTACCATTTTCAATAACAAAACAGGCATCAACCTCTTTACCACCAATTCTCCTTCTACCAATTGCCGAAATCGGCACAACCAAAACACTATCTTTTTCCGCAGTAATTATCTCACAATGAACACTCATCCCTGGTCTTAATAAGAAACTGGTATCTTCCAATTCCACTTCCACTTCAAAATTGGTTATCTTTTCAGTAGTCGTGGCAGCAGTAGTGATTGGTACATAACCAATTCTTGTTACTTGACCAACAAAAAATGTATCAGGCAGAGCATCTAAGGTAATCTTTGCTGGATTGCCAATCTTAATATCAACCACATCCCTTTCAGAAACTTCAATCACTGCCATCATCTTGGATAAATCAGCAATTACCATCATTATTGTACCAGGATTATTCATTGTGCCAATAATCGCTGTTTCTCCTTCTTCAATGTTTAATTTTACTACTGTGCCATTAATTGGTGAGCGAATTTCGGTTTTATTATATTTATCTAAGGCATCTTCATAACTGGCTTTTGCTGCTTCGTATTCGGTTTTTGCCCTTTCGTATTCTTCATCGCTAATTAATCTTTTTTTATATAACGAATCAATTCTTATAAAACTATTTTTTGCCTGTTCATATCTGGCTTTTTGTAATGTTAAATTTGCCTCATAACTTTTTCTTTCTAATAGACAAAGTAAATCACCCTTTTTAACTCTTTCGCCTTCTTTGACAAAAATCTTTTCTACCCGACCCATCACTTGAGATTGAATATTAACTTGGGTCTTTGCTTTCAACTCACCATCGCCACTTATTTTAGAAATAATGCTTCCGTATTCAACCTTTGCTACCTCTACCTCTTTTCCCTCTTCTTTCTTTGTCAAATTAAGTACCACTATTAGTCCAATAAAAACCAGAATGCCAATAATTAAAAATATCTTCTTCTTCATTCTTCCTCCATTTTTAAATCTTTTAAACCTAAATATCTTAAAAGAGAAATGCCCATATAAATATCACAAAGAGAGGAGATATAATTACTTTTGGCTTCGTTATAAGTGTTTTCAATATTCATAAAGTCTAAATAAGAAATCTTTCCCAATCTCAACTGTTCCTTTGCCAAAGAATAAAGTTCTTCTGCCATCTCTAAATTTGCCTTGCCGTATTCGTATTTCTCAATCGCTTCTTTTAAACTTAAAAGACCATCCATCGTTGATTTTAAAATCTCTTCATAAGTTTTTCTTTCGTCAATCTTGCTCTTTTTTAATTGTAATTTCTTATTATTAATATTTAACAGATAATTCTTAAGGTCAAAGAGCGGAAAAGAAAAGGAAAGAGAAAAAGAAATATTATCCCTTTGATCCCAATCTTTTAGGGTGAAATAAAATCTTTCACTATCACTATAAGCCGAGGTGTAAGAAAATTGACAAATTGGAAAAATTCTTAATATTGCCGAAGCATAAGAAACTTTTGCCAAGGTCTTTTGGATACTGGCTTTTTTTAGATTCAAGTTTTCTTTTAAAACTTTATCTACTTCTTTTTCACCAATTTTCTTTATTCTATTAAGAAATTCCTCTTTTAATTCGGGTATCTCGGTTTTAGGAAGGATAATTTTATCTTCTTTTATCCCCAAAATAATCTTTAAGGCAACCATTGCCTGCTTGAAATTTTTCTCACTACTCAAAAGTTGTTGGGAAGCCAAGGCATAATCGGTTTTTGCCCGCAAATAATCAACCTTACTAACTTGACCAAGTTTATATTTCTCTTCAATTAGATTTTTATACTCTTCTTTGTAGGCTAAGAGATTTTTCTTTACTTGATAGATATTGTAAAAACGTAAAAGATTAAAATAAGAATTCTCACAAATATAATCTAAATACTCCAACCTCTCTTTCTTGCTTAAATTATAAAAATTAAAACTTTTGTTGATAAAGAAGAGATTTAGATAAGTCTCTATATCAAAAACCTTTTCATTAATCGTAAAACTTCCCCGATAGGAACTTTTCGTTGGCTCTTTAGTTTCAGAATAAGAGAAAGATAGATTTATTGATGGTAACAATTCAGAACTTATTCCCAAAACATTATTTATACCAGTTTTTTTATAATAATCGGCTTCTTCTTTATAGACACTATATTTTCTTGCGTACTCTTTAGCCTCTTTCAAAGAAATATATAAAGTATCAGGAAAGTAATAAATATGGACGGGTTCGGTAAGAATAAGAAAAGAAAGAATAAAAGTAATCATCTTACTATTATTATTAGATTAATATTTAACAAATTAGGTTTAGGGATTTGGTATCTCTTCAACTTCTGGTCCTAATTTGGCTTTATAAAGAAGTTCCATTATTTTGTTATAAGTCTTAAAATAATATATCTCATTCGCCATTTTGGAAGAAGATAATAAGAAACCGATTTCGCTCTCTTCGGTATATTTCAGATATAGAAATTTTATAACAACAAAACAGATAACCCAACCAATCGCAATACCAAATAAAAAGGAGAAAAAAGAGTCTAAGTTACCTAAAGACCATTCGGTAATATTAAAAAGAAGATAGGCAAGATAGAGAAGAATAATTAAAAGAATAATAAAGGTAATTAAAAAAGTCCAATAAACATCTAATTTTATTAAAGAACTTAAACCCTCTTTAAATCGGTTTGCTAAAACTACTGCCAAAATAAAAGCAACCATTTCAAAAAGAGGTTTCCCCATTCCTGCTCTTCCCCTAATCGCCTGAATTATTGCTACAATCAAAATAAAAAGGGGGATTAAAACATCTAAGAAAGTCATGCTATATTTTAAATAAAATAAATAAAATTGTCAATTAATTGTGAAGAATATAAAATTTCCAATATCTTTTATCAAAAGGGTCTTTCGCGAGAGGCGTAACTTCGTATAGCGGATAGTTTAAACTATCTAAAAAACATCTTCCCCAACCAGCAATCCCATATTGGATAACAGCATAAGTTATTGTATCAAAATAGACACCAACAGCAATCTGACCGGAAATTGCCTCATCACTTGCCCATTTTAAATAAGGACAGGTAGTATCTCCGGCCCAAGTCTTGGCATTATCACCATAATTTTCAAAAACATAATTGCCACCATAAAATAAATCTTCATATTCACTATTATACCTTAAACCAGTATAAGGGTTGATTGGAAAATTACCAATATTATCTTCATTTGCCGGATTACCGCCTGGAAAATAATAGGCCAATGGACCTTCCGGATCCAAAACTTCGCCAACAATATCAGGTAAAGGAAATTCACCGCTGTGGTCTGCTGCCCAAGCCATTAAGGCCTTCTGGAGAACTTGCATATTGTTTTTTATTTGTGTTCTTTTTGCTCTTTCTTGAAAAAGTGAGAAATGGGGAAGAAAAATATTTATTAAAATACCAATAATCAAAATTACTAAAAGCATTTCTATTAAAGTGAAACCTTTTTTCTCTCCCATTTCTCTAAGAATTTTTCTAAAAAATAAAAGGCTCCGTCTTTTCGACGGAGCCTCTCCTTTTGGGAATTTTAGTTTAACGATTAATATTCATATCCGCCCGGTGGGGTTGGTGGCATCTTCTCTTTTTCAGGTTTCTCAACGATTGCGCATTCGGTAGTCACCAGTAAAGCAGCAACGCTACTCGCATTTTGGAGCGCAGTCCGAGTAACTTTTGTCGGATCGATAATTCCTGCTTCAAACATATCCTCAAATTTCATTGTCTCCACATTGAAACCAACATTGGGATTCTTTTCGGCTTTCACTTTCTCAACAATTACCGAACCTTCAACCCCCGCATTGTTGGCAAGTTGTTTGAGCGGCTCTTCCAACGCCTTTTTCACAATCTCCACACCAATCTGTTCGTCGCCTTCCAATTTTAGTTTTTCTAAAGCCGGAATGCAACGGATTAAGGCAACACCGCCACCAGGAACAACACCTTCTTCAACCGCTGCCCTTGTAGCGTGTAAAGCATCTTCTACTAAGGCTTTCTTCTGTTTCATTTCCACTTCGGTAGCCGCACCAACATTAATGACCGCCACACCACCGGCCAATTTTGCCAATCGCTCTTGTAATTTCTCACGGTCATAATCCGATTTTGTCTCCTCAATCTGTTTTCTAATCATCTCAATCCGACCTTGAATCTCTTTCTTAGAACCCATACCTTCCACAATCGTCGTATTCTCTTTGTCCACCACCACTCGCTTTGCTCTTCCTAAATCAGAGATTTGGACATTTTCTAATTTAATTCCCAAATCTTCGGAAATTAACCGACCACCGGTAAGGATAGCAATATCCTCCATCATCGCCCTTCTTCTTTCACCATAGCCTGGTGCCTTAACTGCGCAGCATTGGAGAGTGCCCCGAACTTTATTCACGACTAAGGTAGCAAGCGCCTCACCTTCAACTTCTTCGGCGATTATTAAAATCGGTTTGCCCTTTTGCGCAACCTTTTCTAAAATTGGCAATAAATCTCTTGCCGAAGAAATCTTTTTCTCATAAAGCAAAATATAACAATCTTCTAATTCGCACTCCATTTTGTCGGGATTGGTAATGAAATAAGGAGAAAGATAACCACGGTCAAATTGCATTCCTTCAACGACTTCCAAAGTAGTTTCTAAGGATTTTGCCTCTTCAACCGTGATCACACCTTCCTTACCGACTTTTTCCATCGCATCAGCAATTAGATTACCGATTTCGGCATTATTATTTGCCGCAATCGTTGCCACTTGGGCAATTTCTTGACGAGAAGAGATCTTTTTGGAAATCTTCTTCAACTCCTCCACAACGGTATTTACCGCCTTCTCAATACCTCTCTGAACCGCCATCGCATTAGCACCAGCAGCAACTACTTTTAATCCCTCTCGATAAATCGCTTCTGCTAAAACCGTCGCGGTAGTAGTGCCGTCACCCGCAACATCAGAAGTTTTCGAAGCAACTTCCTTTACCATTTGAGCACCAAGATTTTCAAATTTGTCTTCTAATTCAATCTCTTTCGCTACGGTGACACCGTCTTTGGTGATCGTCGGAGCACCCCATTTCTTTTCGATAACCACATTTCTTCCCTTAGGACCAAGCGTAGCCTTTACTGCGGCTGCTAAGGTTTCTACACCACGTAAAATTGCTCTTCTTGCTTCTTCATTAAATTTCAATTCTTTTGCTGCCATATTACTCCTCCTTTTCTTCAATTATTGCTAAAATCTCATCTTCCCTCATTATGAGATACTCCTTGTTATCGATTTTGATTTCTTGACCGGCATACTTTCCGAAGAGAACAATGTCTCCTTTCTTCACTTCCATTGGAATACGATTTCCTTTATCATCAAGACGACCAGGACCAACCGCAATAACTTTGCCCTTAATCGGCTTCTCTTTAGCGGTATCCGGTAAAATGATACCGCCCTTTTTTACTTCCTCTTCTTCTATTCTTTCAACAACAACCCTGTCAGCCAAGGGTTTTATTTTCATATTTCCCTCCTTTTTAAATTTTAATCGCGCTGCCAATTAACTCTTACAAACTTGTTATCAGAAGAAAATTTTATCTCTAAATTTCCTTTATAAGCCCTTTTGAGTGCCTTACCAATCGCAATCGCTAAATTTTCTGAAGTAGTCTCTATCACCAGCATATCTTTAACATTTTTTAGACTCATTATCCTATCCAAAGGATTCCTTAAAATTTCTCTTTTCTCAGTGTTCTTTACCAGATTCACAATATCTTCCCTATGAGTATGATAGAAATTTCCGCTGATATTCACAACCCCCATAACATAATGGTCTTCTATTTTCCGGCAGGAGGGACATTTATATTTATAAGCAACCATACTCACCATATTCGCTAGTTCATCATTTCTTATCCATCTTTTATCATGATATAAAAGATTACAGGTAGGACAAATTGTTGGATCTGGTAAACTTTTAGGCAATAAATAAGGATCATCACCTTTTTTCTTTGGTTCTTTTCTGATTATTTTTCTCATAAGTTATAAGAAAATTAAAAATGGGCGAAACCCGATTTGAACGGGTGACCTCCTCCTTGTAAGGGAGGCGCTCTCGCCAACTGAGCTATTCGCCCATTAGTTATATATCATAACAAAATTTGTGGAAATGTCAATAAGAATAAATAACCAATTAAATTAAAACTAAATTTAAAAAGTTGCATGAGACACAACAAATTTTAAAGTGGAATTTTCTTATAAGTCTTTGTATTTCAAATACTTATCTTAAATTTATAATAAAGATAGGGAACATATCCCTCTATGCCTTTATCATCGTCTTAATAGATATATTAATCTGGGTATTAAAAGATGCTATATCAATAACTTTAAATTGTATCTTATCGTTCATTCTAATAGGCATCTTGTTATTCATCTTAATAGGTATATTACCGATAATCTATATAAGTATAGCACCCATACACCTATTAAGATTATCGGTATTAATCCTCATAGATATTTTGCTACAAAGAAAGAAAAATTAATTTTACCAATTTGCCTTTTAAATCTTTAATATTGACTTTCTCTAATTTTCTTATAAAATTAAATTATGAAATTGGGGAAGTTTGAAATCTATCCAATTCTTGATGGTTATTTTGGATTAGATGGTGGAGCGATGTTTGGTATTGTACCTAAAGTAATTTGGGAAAAAATGAATCCTGCTGACGAGAGAAATAGAATTAGACTCGCTTTAAGAACCTTGTTAGTAAAAACTCCTAACGAATTAATTTTAATTGATACTGGAATTGGCACAAAGTTTAATGAGAAGTATGTTGATATTTATAAGATTGAAAACCAGTATTTAAATATCGAAAAAGAATTGAAAGAGTTGAAAATTACTTTAGAGGATATTGAGATTGTGATAAATACTCATCTTCATTTTGACCATTGTGGTGGTAATACAAAAGCGATTACTTATGAAAAGGAGATAATAGAATATATTCCAACTTTCAAAAAGGCAATCTATTTTGTCCAAAAGGAAGAATTTGAATATGCCCTTGCTCCCGATGTCCGTTCAAAGAATAGTTATTTAAAAGAGAACTTTTTACCCATCAGAGACAAATTCAAATTTCCTGAAAACGAAAAGATTACCGATGGAATCTATGTGATAAAAACTGGTGGTCACACCGTTGGTCACCAAATTATTCTTATCCAAAGTGAAGGAGAAACTTGTTGCTATTTAGGTGATTTGATTCCTACCCTAAGTCATTTGAAAATTCCTTATATTATGGGTTACGACCTATTCCCTTTGGAAACTATGAAATTTAAAGAAGAACTTTTGAAAAAGGCAAAAAAAGAGAAGTGGTATTTGGTTTTTGAGCACGACCCAAATATTAGTATGATTAAATTTATTAATGAAGAAGAATATCTGGTCATTTGTTAAAAGGAGGCACTAATGGATGAAAAAGAAGCAAAAAAGGAGATTGAAAGATTAAGAAAAGAAATAAGATATCACGATTATCGCTATTATGTTTTAAATGACCCGGTTATTTCTGATTATGAATATGATATGCTTTATAAAAGATTGGTTGAATTAGAAAGACAATTTCCCCATCTTATTACTCCCGATTCACCCACCCAAAGAGTTGGTGGCGAGCCATTAAAAGAGTTTCAAACGGTTACCCACGAAATTCCGATGCTTTCTTTGGATAATACTTACTCTTATGATGAATTAAAAGAATTTGATAAAAGAATAAGAAAAACAGTACCGAACGCCCGTTATATCTGTGAATTAAAAGTTGATGGTGTAGCAGTCTCTCTTTTATATCGGGATGGAAAATTCGTTCGTGGTGCTACAAGAGGCGATGGTCATAAGGGTGATGATATTACTTTGAATTTAAAAACAATCAAAACCTTGCCTCTTAATTTGTTAACCGATGAACCCGATTTTCTTAATATTGAAGTAAGAGGAGAAGTTTATCTGACAAAAAAACAATTTTTAGAACTGAATAAACAAAGAGAAGAAGAAGGAGAACCGTTATTTGCCAATCCCCGAAATGCTTGTGCCGGTAGTTTAAAACTTCTTGACCCAAGAGAAGTAGCAAAAAGAAATTTAGACATCTTTATTCATACTATTCCTAAACCCCCTTCCGAAAAATATGATTCCGATTATCAAGTATTAAAAAAGTTAAAAGAGATTGGCTTTAAGGTGATTCCCCATTCGGAAATATTAAAATCAATTGATGATGTTATTGCCTATTGTGAAGAATGGAAAGATAAAAAAGAAGAATTACCTTATGAAGTGGACGGAATTGTTATCAAAGTTGATTCTTTTAAACACCGATTGGAACTTGGTGAAACGATAAAAGCCCCCCGTTGGGCAGTGGCTTATAAATATCCACCGAAACAGGCAACAACAAAAATAAAAAGAATTTATGTCCAGGTTGGAAGGGTAGGCACTTTAACGCCGGTAGCCGAATTTGAACCAGTCTTTCTTTCGGGAACAACAATCACTCACGCGACTTTGCATAATTATGATGAAATAAAAAGAAAGGATATAAGAGTTGGTGATTGGGTAATTATCGAAAAAGCAGGCGAAGTGATTCCCCAGGTGGTAAAGGTAATCAAAGAAAAACGGACGGGCGAAGAAAAGGAATTCCAAATGCCCGAAACCTGTCCAGTTTGTGGCGGTAAGGTCGTGAGAGAGGCAGATGAGGTTGCCTATCGTTGTATTAATGCCAGTTGTCCTGCCCAGATAAAAAGAAGAATTATCCATTTCGCGTCGCGTCAGGCAATGGATATTGAAGGACTGGGAGAAAAATGGGTAGAAACTTTGGTTGATAAAGGATTGATTAAAAACTTTTCTGATATTTACAAATTAAAGAAAGGTGATTTATTAAAATTAGAAAGAATGGGTGAGAAATCTGCCGAAAATTTATTAAAAGCAATTGAAGCAAGCAAAAACCGACCTTTTCATCGGGTATTATATGCTTTAGGTATTAGACATGTTGGTTTAGGAACTGCCCAAATTTTAGCCAATGCTTTTAATAATATTGATGAATTAATGAAGGCATCAAAAGAAAGATTGTCATCCATTAGTGGCATTGGTCCAATCGTTGCCGAAAGTATTTATAACTTTTTCCATACAAAAGAAAATATTGAATTGATTAACAAGTTAAAAGAAGTGGGAATAAACTTTGAGCGCGAGAAGAAAGAGGAAAAAAAGATTTTGGCAGGAAAAACTTTCGTTGTCACCGGTACTTTGAAAAACTTTACCCGCCAACAAGTTCATGAATTGATTTTATCGTTAGGTGGCAATGTGGGAACTTCCGTTAGTAAAAAGACCGATTATCTCATTTGTGGTGCTGACCCTGGTTCCAAATTGGATAAAGCAAAAGAATTGGGAGTGAAGATAATCAGCGAAGAAGAATTCTTAGAGATGATAAAAGGAAAATAATTGAAAAGATTAAATGAAAAAATTATTGAAATTATTAACCATCTCTATCATTCTTTTCTGTCCAAAAATGAAAAAAGAAAATAGCGAAGAATACTACACAAAATTAAGGGAAAGAATGGTAAAAGAGCAGATTGAGGCAAGAGGAATTAAAGACCAAAGAATATTAAAAGCAATGCGGGAAGTAAAAAGACATCTCTTTGTTCCTGAGGCTTTTAGAGAAGAAAGTTATAACGATTATCCCCTACCAATCGGTGAAGGACAAACTATCTCCCAACCTTTCATTGTCGCCTTAATGACCTATCTTTTAGAACCGGAAACAAGTGATAAAGTATTGGAGATTGGCACCGGCAGTGGATATCAGGCGGCAGTTTTATCGTTATTGGTAAAAGAAGTTTATACCATTGAGATTATTGAAAAGTTGGCAAAGGAGGCAGAGAAAAGGCTTAAAGAACTTGGTTATCATAATATAAAAGTAAAATGGGGCGATGGCTTTGAAGGTTGGCAAGAATATGCTCCCTTTGATAAGATAATTATCACCTGTGCCTTACCTTATATTCCCAAGCCATTAAAAGAACAACTAAAAGAAGGCGGCAAAATTGTGGCACCAATGGAAAAAGATGGTATTCAAGTGTTATCATTATTTACTAAGAAGAAGGGAGAATTAATAGAAAAGGTCTGTGACTATGTCCGCTTTGTTCCAATGCGCGGTAGAATAGAGGTTGAACCAGAAGAAAAGTGAAAAAAGAAATTCCCCTCACCCTTGATTCAGATATTCAATATCTCAAAGGAATTGGACCAAAGAAAGCAAAACTTTTCCATAAGTTAAATGTCTATACTATTGAAGATTTATTATACCATCTTCCCTATCGCTATTGGAATTTAAAAGATATTAAAAAAATAAAAGATTGTAAAATTGATGAAGAAGTTACTATCCAAGGTAAAATTATCCTTGTTGGCGAAAGAGAATCAAAAACAAAAGGCAATATAATAGAAATTATCCTTTCGGATGGTAATGATTATTTAAAATGTCTCTGGTTTAATAGACCGGATTTAAAATATAAATTTCAAAAAGGTCAGGAATTAATTGTCTCAGGCAAGATTGATTTTTATAAACAAAAAGAGATGGTTAATCCTTATTATGAAATTCTTGACGAAAATAATAAAAATAGAAAAATTTACGCTGGTACAATCATTCCCATCTATCCTTTAACCGAAGGACTTTCTAACTGGGATGTTAGAAGAGCAATAAAACAGGCATTAGAAAAAACTTATTTCCTGATTGAAGAAGACTTACCAGAAGAAATTATCAAAAAATACTCTTTTTATCTTAAAAGAGAATCCTTTAAAAAAATCCATTTTCCGGAAGATTTAAAAGAGACCGAAAGGGCAAGAAAAAGATTAGCCTATTCGGAACTCTTCTATTTTGAACTTATTTTAGCCTTAAATAAGAAAAAGTATGAAGAATTAAAAGCCTCGCCGATTTTTAAGACCGATGGCGAATTAACCAAGAAATTTCTTAGTAATCTACCTTTCCAATTAACCCCTTCCCAAATAAAAGTCCTAAAAGAGATTGAAGAAGATTTAAGAAAAGGAAAAAGTATGACAAGACTCCTCCAAGGAGATGTTGGTAGTGGCAAAACAGTGATTGCTATTTATACCTCCTTGATTGCGATTGAAAATGGCTATCAAGTAGCGATGATGGCACCAACCGAAATCCTTGCTGAGCAACATTTCTTTAATTGGTGTAAAGAACTCTTAAAATTAAATGTAAGAAGTGCCCTATTAACCAGTAGCGTAAGTAAAAGAGAGAAAGAAAGGATATATTTAAAAATTAGTCAAGGAGAGATTGACTTGGTTTTTGGCACCCATGCCTTATTAGAAAGTGATGTCAATTTCAAGAATTTGGGATTAGTGATTGTTGATGAACAACACAGATTTGGTGTTATGCAGAGAGCCACTTTACTTGCCAAAGGTAATAATCCCCATTTCTTGGTTATGACCGCGACACCAATACCAAGAACTTTAAGTTATATTCTTTATGGTGATTTAGATATTTCAACTATACCAGAAAAACCACCAGGCAGAGGAAAGGTGATTACTAAATTGATTAGTGTCAATGCGCGAAATAGATTAATTGAGAAAATAAGAAAAGCCTGCTTAACCGGTAACCAAGTTTATTGGGTATGTCCGACAATTGAAGAGAGTGAAAAGTTGAGTTTAAGAGCAGCAACTAAGGTTTATGAAGAGATAAAAAATACCTTTCCGGATTTAAAGGTTGCCTTAATACACGGCAGAATAAAAAGTGAAGAAAGAATGAGAATAATGGAAGAGTTTAAAAAAGGAAATATCCATATTTTAGTAACCACAACCGTTATTGAAGTTGGTGTTGATATTCCTAATGCTTCAATAATGGTGATTGAACATCCGGAAAGGTTCGGTCTTGCTCAACTACACCAATTAAGAGGAAGGATTGGCAGGGGAGAAAAAGATTCTTATTGCTTTTTAATCTTACCCAATATCAACGATGAAAAAATTCTTTTAAGGTTAAGTTATTTTGTCAAAAGTGATGATGGTTTTTATCTGGCAGAAAAAGATTTAGAATTAAGAGGCCCTGGTGAATTCTTTGGCACCCGACAACACGGACTACCGGAATTTAAGATTGCCGATTTGATAAAAGATAAAGATTTACTATTAATGGCAAAAAGGGATGCCTTCAAAATAATTGAAGAAGACCCAAATTTAATAAAATTTGAAAATAGAATAGTAAAAGAGAATTTATTAAGGAAATTTGCCGACAAAGTGGAATTGGCAAGGGTAATATAAATCTTTAAGGAAGTTTAAATTCAATATAAAAGGTTTCTTCTAAGTTTTCTAATAGTGCCGATACGACGCTACCTATATTAGTTTTTCTTAAAATATAATAATTTATCTTTTTCCCTTCAATCTTAATTGGAAGAATGATTTTCCTTACCTTTCTTTCTTTAAGATTTATTTTATATATTACTGGCTGCTCCTCTTCCTTAATTAAAGCATAACCAAAACCATCTGACAATAAAAAATCCAAAATACGCCGTTTAAAATTTTTCTTATATGCTTCCACTAAATAACCCACAGGGTCTTTGGAATAAGAAATAGAAGGCGACACAAGGGAAGAATTCTCAAATAATATAATTGAATCAAGCAAGTTAAATTTTTGATTATAAATATACACTATTCCCGAATATCTATCAGTGAGATAATATTTATCTCCATAAAATTTTACAAATCCGTCGCAAAGAAAATAACCCATTTTTAATTCTTCAAACTGCTTATTTAGTCTGCCAAGAAAACAAAGGAAATTAACTTCTGAGTCATAGATGGCGAATTGATATAAATGTTCCTTATAAAACTCATTGGTAAATGGATTTTCTTCAGGTGGTATCTTTAACTCATCTAATACTTCACCTCCATAAGGCCAACCTTTTTTAAATAAAGCAAATATCAATCCAGTTTGAGGAATAACCGAGATATCAGTATGTTTAATTAGATAAGAGATGTCTAAAGGAGGCTGTTTAAATAGAAGATATTTTAATATTTTATTAGAAAAGATACTCTTTCTAATAAGACAACGAGCATTAAAATAACTTATATTTGTATCTTTTCCTTTTATATCAATCTCAATTCTTGGTAAAGAAGCACTAATAAAAATGGTAGTATCGTCATAAAATTGGGGGTTAAAATACATTGGATTTAAAACATTCATCTTTTTTAATATTACATAAATATTCTCAGGAACATTAACGAACATTCTCTCTTCTATTGAATCAGGATATAAAACATTCAACATTTTGCCAGTTATTAAATCAAAAATATAAACACTATAGGAAAGATTATCCCTTAAAGCAAGATAAGTTCCTGAAGGATTAATACTAATATAAAAAGTAGAAGAAAGCGGATGTTCTTCAGTATCATAAAGTTTTAATTTTTTTACAAATATTGGCTTATATTTTTCTCCTTTTATCTTTACTTTTTTAAGAGATATGGTTTCCCTTTTAATTTTAGGTTTTGATAAGTCAGCAATAAATTCTGAGACAGTAATTGAATCAATTTCTCCCATTAAAGAAAAAGAAGAAAGCAATTCGCCTTTAGGAAGATAAAATTTGGTAACAAAAGGAACCTCAAAAATACTGCCAGAAAAATAAAAGAATTTCAGGAATTCTTCATTTACTATTTTTTGATAATCTGCTATAAATCTTCTTCTTTCAAGATACTTTTCCGTCGCCCGTTTTTTATTAGATATTGCAAGAAGAACGATATCATTTTTTATACCCTGCTTGCGTAAATGTTGAATAAAAGAATTTATTCCTATTTCGACTCGGGCAGCCACCATCGGTGGCACCATAAATACATAAACAGTATCTGACTTATAAGGGATATTTAAATTTTTAAAAAACCTCTCAATTGATTTATTAGTTCCTTCTAATTGATACATTCGGTGAATCTGTTTTTCCCATTCTAATTTAGCAAAAAGAAAAGAAATTAAAAATAAGAAAAATAAAGTGTTAATATCTTTTCTCATTAATTTCTCCTTTTTATAAAACAATTTCAATATTTTCTATAAAAAAGGAATTCATTATTATTTTACTTTTATCTCACAATAAAAAGTCTCTTCAGGATTATCTAATAAGGCGATAAGAATAATATCTTTTTCTCTCTTATCTATAAAACAATAATTTATCTTTTCTTTCTTTAATTGGGTAGGAAGTAAATACTTTTTAACTTTATTGTTTTTAAGATTTATTTTATATAAATAAGGTTCCTCTCTTTCTTTAAGAAAAACATAACAGGTATCATTATTAATAAAGAAATCTAATATCCGACGATAAAAATTCCTATCAAAAGCTTCCAAAATATATTTCACAGGTTCTTTTTCATAATCAATATCAGGAATAGAAAGGTTTATCTCAAATACTTTTATAGAATCTAATAAATTAAAATCTTTATCATATTTATAAATTATTCCTGAAAATCCATCTGTGGTGTAATAGTTTTCATAGTAAAACTTCACTAAACCATAAAGAATAGGATAACCAATTTTTAAATCCTCAAAATATTTACTCAACCTTCCTAAAAAGCGAATAAACTTACCATCAAAATCAAAAATCCCAAATTGATATATATCTTTCTCATAAAACTCCTTTCTAAAGGGGTCCTTAGTAAAAGATATTTTTTCTAATTCAGGAAGCTCTTGTGTTATATTTTCTGCAGGAATTGGTCCTTTGCCAAAGGGCAAAAATATTAATCTTTTTTCTAATACGAAAGAGGCTTCCTTGTGATCCAAATAATAAGGAAAATAAGGAAGAGTTTCTGAATATGGAAAAGAAGTTATTTTTAAAGGTTTGTTAGAAAATATATTTTTTTCAATCAAAACCGGAGCAGGCAAATAATTCATAATCTCCTTTTTATCGTATTTAACCTCTGGAAGAGAGGCAGTAATTAAAATAGTAGATTCACTAGAAAAATAATGATTTAAATATACTCCCCTAAATATCCCTCTCAGAGAATAAAATATTTCCGAAGGCAACTTTATAAACGTCCTTTCTTCTGAAGAATCAGGATAAAGAACGTTCACAAATTTTCCTGTATTTAAATCAAAGATATAAATAAAACTTGATAAGCGATCGGTTATTGATAAATACCGTCCTGAAGGACTAATTCTCACATATAGATAATACGAAGATAAGGGATATTCTTCATTTTCTATTAACTTTATTTTCTTTGAAAATACAATTTTACTCTCTTTTTCTTTTTTCTTTTCAAAAAGTTCTTCTAAGGTTTTTCTCTCTTTTGGACGTGAAACATCTTTAATAAAATTATTCACTCTTAATGAATCTATTATGTTCATCAAACAAAAAGAAGAAATTAACTCTCCTGAAGAAACACTGAATTTAGTAAGAAAAGGAACAATCCAAGGAGGTTTCCCACTGCCAGCAATAAATTTGAAAAACTTTAAAAATTCCTCCGGTATTACTATTCCGTAATCGACAGGAAAATTCATTCTTTTAATATATTTTTTGCCTGCTTTTTTCTTAGTAGAGACGACAAAAAGGATTATATCATGTTTAATTCCTTGTTTCCGTAATAAATTAGTCGTAGGAGTGATTAAAGGTTCAATCCTAGGGGCTACACCAGGAGCAACAATAAAAACGAAAACAGTATCGGATTTATAAGAAATTTTTAAATTCTTTAAAAACCTACTCACCTCTTTCTCAGTCCCTTCAATTTGAAGCATCTGCCGACCTTTTATTTCCAAAGAAAAAGTCAATTGAAAGAGAAGCAATAATCCTACTATTTTAAAATTCAAATATTTCCTCATAGTAAAATATATAATTAATTAAAACTAAAAGTCAATAAAAGTTAATTATTCTTCTACCGGTATCAATTGAGAAATCTTTACATTTTCACCATAAATTTCTGAAATATTAGTAGGTATCGGTTCAGCAAAAGTAGCCAAGTATTTTTTACCCGCATTTTCGCCTTCCTTTATCTCTACCAATGCCTGAGAAACTTCCGAAGGCGGAGTAGGTGTAGTGTAGACAATAATAATCTCTGCACATGTATAAGGTGCTGGATAAGCGCACAAAACAATATATCCTGGACCCACGTAACTACCATAACCAATAACCCGAATCACAAGTACGTAAGCATTTAAAAAGGAAGGAATTGCCATCAACATAATCAATAAACCAAGAAATACTTTCTTCATAGTAACCTCCTTTATATTCTCCCTACATATATAAATATAGGCACGAAAAAAAAAAGTCAAGGGAAATTTTTAATTATTTGATTTTATAATTTTTAAGGTTATATATTTCTTATGAGAAAAGTTCTTTTAATTTTCTTATTTATTATTTCAATAATTTTACCATTAATCTATCTATCTCAAAATAAGGAACTCTTTTTAGTCTATGATGATAGTTATATCACTTTAACCTTTGCTAAAAATCTCTTTCAGTATAAAGGGCTTACTTTTGATGGCAGATATTTTAATGAAGGCGCTACTTCACCTTTACATATTTTTCTAATCTCCTTTTTCAACCTCTTTTTCCATAACCTACCTTTATCAAATATTCTTATTGGTATCTTTTCCTATTTTCTTTTAATCTTTTTAACTTATAAATATTACAAATTAATCTTTAACGAAAAAATCGCTCTTATCTCCTCTTTCTTAACTGCTACTACTGGTTTAATTATCTTTGATGCCTTATCAGGTTTAGAAACAATCCTTTTTATTGATTTTATTCTTTTAACCTTATATTTCTTTGAGAAGAAAAACCCACTTTTTGGTATATTTTTGGCTTTAGCAATTTATACCCGACCCGAAGGAATATTTTTAGGAGTTGCCCTTTTTGTTTATCTAATATTTAAAAGAATAAAATTAAAGGAATTATTCCCTTTTGCAATTACCTTTTTAATCCTTCTTCCCTTCTTTATTAGTAATTATAAAAATACCCATTCTTTCCTTCCCCAAACAGGAATTGCCAAGGCGCATTTCTTTGATGAGATAAATATACCATTAAAAGCAAAATTCCAACTTTTTTCTGATGGTTTAAAACTTTTCTATTACCAACTTTTATATCCTTTCAGTTTCCTCTTCTTTATCTTCCTTCCCTTTGCCAAAAGATTGTATGAAAAATATTATTATCTTATCTTTATCTTTCTTTTCTATTTAGGTTATTTTATTTTATTTCCTGGCTCAACTGGTCATTATTGGTGTCGTTATCAACATATCTTTTATCCTTTTATAATTGGTGTTATTAGTTTGGGAATAGAAAACTTTTATAAGAAGAAAATATTCTATTTCTTATTATCTTTAATTATTATTAACCAAATTCTTTCAGTAATTGATTGGTATCAGAGATATAATGACTCTATCTTGGCAACAAAAGATGTTTTATATGATATGAGTAATTATTTCAAAGAGAAGACAGAGAAAGATGCTGTCATTGCTACCCATGATGTTGGTGCCTTAAAATACTTTTCCGAAAGAGAAATCTTGGACTTGGTCGGATTAACCAATCCGGAAATGAGAAGGTTTTATAAAAATATAAAAAGAAATGAAAGGGATATAAAAGATTACGTGATAAAAAATGCCAACTATTTAGTAATGTTTGACTTCTTTAAAATCTTTCTAAACTTCTCACCAAAAGAAGATACCAATTTTATCTATTTAGGAAGAACAAAACCACTTTTTGGCTTAAACCAATATTACGAAGTTTACGGGATTTTGAAATAATTTGGTTAATATACTTTTATCAATTTTTTAATATATTCTTTTTCGGTGGTAAAAATTTTAACAAAATAAATACCAGTTTTTATTTCTTTAACCGAAATCTTTTGTCCTTTTGCCTTCTTTATTAATTTACCATTAACATCATAAATCTTAACGCTTTCTACGTTAATTGGTAAAATAAGAAAATCTGGTTTTGAAGGATTGGGAAAATATTTTATCTCAAAAGAAGATGATGATTGGCTTTCTTTTATGCTTACTTCGTCTTTTATGACAGAAATCACTGAATCTCGCGGTGTTCCACTAGCATCCACCCAAGCATGGGGAATATAAACCCTGTTTTCACGGGGATTGAGACAAAAAGGAAAAAAGGCTCCTAATCTATTAAGAGGAATGGTATCAATAACTTGACGAGTTTTTGTATCAATTATTCCAATTATTGATTGGAAAATTGGATGAATTCTCACATAACTGCAGTATATTTTTTTATTTATTGGATTATAAAATGTCTCATAAAGAGCACCACTAAAATAAATCCTATCAATTATAACGTTAGTCTCTCCGTCAATAACTGCCACATAATAATCTGCAGGAATGTAAATATTATTATATACTGTATCGTAAGAAATACTACCCCAAGAAGAAGCACCTAAGTTTATAGTCGTAATGAGAGTGTCTTTTTCGGCATCAATTATTTCCACAACTGGGTCATATATATGGGAAACATAGATTTTTTTTATTTTTAAAATTATAACCAATCCCTCCGGGACGAGATGCCACCGGAATTACTTTAATCACACTATCTATATCACTGGAAATTACTGAAACTGTTCCATCCCAAGTATTAAAACAATAGATTTTATTAAATTGGAAAGCAATACAACCTTTCACAGGACCATCGCCAATTCCATATTGAATTATCTTAATCAAACTATCCCTTTCGCCATCAAAGACTGTTACATCATTAGCATCACAATTAAAACAATAAATTTTATTATTTATTGGATTGTAAAGTAATCTACCACCTGAAGAAGGGTTTAATATTTTTAAAATTATTTGATTGGTGGCACCATCAATAACTACAATTGAGTCTTGTGAGGAACCGGATACACAATATATTTTATTATTTTGAGAATTATACACAATTTCGCCAAAGGGATTATTTACAAAAATTGTGTCAATCACTTGATTTGTAGCAGCATCAATAATTGAAATACTTGAGCCTCTTCTATTCAATGAATAAACTTTATGATTAATTGGATTATAGCAAACACTAGTTGGATTTTTCCCAACAACAATTTGGGTTTCTAACCATTGATTAAAAATTAAAAATGCAATAAAAGTTACCATTTTAATTATTATTTAAAAATTGGGCAGGCTTTTGCCCGCCTGCCAGAGGCTCCTTTTATAAATTACCAATTTGCAAAAACAACAAGGAAATAATTGCATATCCAATATTTATTTTACAATCATATCCAAATAAGTAATTTCCCGTTTACATCTCTCCAGCAACGATATGTTATAAAACCGGACGCCAACATACTCAATAACCACTTGTACCTTCAACTCTTTTTCCTTTTCTCCAAATCAACCATTTAATTAAACTCTTCATTGTCTCCTCCTTTTTATTTTATGGTTTTTTAAAAATAATTTCAATATCTCCATTATCAGCTCCCTACATATATAAATATAGGCACAAAAAAAAGTCAAGGGGAATTTTTGGCTCTTTTAACTTTAAAAATTCGCTATAAATCCAACCTATTTTAAAGTAATAAAAGCAACCGATTTATAAGTTCTTAATTTTCAATAACTTAAATCAATTTTCCAGTTTCCTGTATGGAAACTTTTTATTTTGCCCAAAAATTAGGTAAGTATTTGAAATTTAAAGATTTAAATCAATTCTACCTTGTGGATAGGGGGCTATATAGTATATAGCCTTGGAGACCGCCTTGGATTTGGTTTTTTTGAGACTTTATTGTAAATTTTTCTATAATTTTACTTTTAGATTATTTAAAATTTTTTGGTTGAGAAATTTGTTGTTAATTTAAAAAGTGTTATTTATGATGGAAAAGTAGTTATCCTAAAAAAAAAAGGTAGTTTAAGATTATTTCTTAACAATCAATAAAAGAAAATAAGATAACCTATTTGGCAGACTTTTCTGATATTTTCTTTGATTGTTTTAATACTCAATAACTTGATTTTTCTTTTCTTCTCTCTATAATTGAGTATGGCAAAAGAATTGGTTAATTTAGTTTTGGATTATTTAAAAACTTTAAATGTTTCTTATGGTGATGTCCGATTGGTAAGAATTCAAGAAGAAGTAATTCGTCAAGAAAATGGCAAGGTAAATCTAATAAGACAGGAAGAGGATTTAGGGATTGGTATTCGGGTTATTAAAGATGGTGCCTGGGGGTTTGCGGCAACTGCTCTTTTGACAAAAGAAGAGGTAATGAAAACAGCAAAACTTGCCTGTCAAATTGCCGAATCTTCTGCCAAGTTAAAAAAAGAAGATGTTAGATTAAGTGAGATTACACCAGTAAAAGATACCTATCAAACACCAATTGAGATTGACCCATTTTCGGTCTCTTTGGAAGAGAAGATTAATCTCTTAATGGAGTGTGATGAGATAATGAAAAAGGTGAAAGGGTTAAGAAAACGGGAAGGAGAGTTATATTTTTATAAGAAGTATCAAATCTTTGCTTCAACAGAAGATAGTTTTATTGAACAGACAATCTATCATACCGGTGGTTATATTTTGGCTGAAGCAGTAAAAGGGACGGTTACTGGTTCTCGTTCTTATCCTGGAATGATTGGCGGTCATTATAAGGCAAAGGGGTATGAATTTATTAAAGAATTAAAATTGAAAGAAAATTGTGAACGGGTAGCAGAAGAGGCAGTTGCTTTAACAAAAGCAAGAGAATGTCCTAATATGGAAACTGATATTATTCTTGATGGCACAATGGTTGCTATTCAAGTGCATGAAACAGTTGGTCATCCGACAGAACTTGACCGGGTTTTAGGAACCGAAGTATCCTTGGCAGGAACAAGTCATTTGACAATTGATAAGTTAAATAAATTCCAATTTGCCAGTGAAATTGTTAGTATAACGGCAGATGCAACGATCCCCGGTGGTTTAGGGACTTTTGGTTATGATGATGAAGGGGTAAAGGCACAAAAGGTTTTTCTAATAAAAGATGGAATTTTCTGCGGTTATTTGACATCAAGGGAAACTGCGGTTGTTTTAAATCAAACCAGTAATGGTACAATGCGGGCTGATTCTTGGAAATCCATTCCCTTAATTAGAATGACAAATATTAATCTCTTACCAGGAACTTGGGAATTGGAAGACTTATTTGCTGATACCAAAGAAGGGGTATATTTTGAATCGGCGGGCTCACCAAGTATTGATGATAAAAGGTTAAATTATCATATCTCGTCAGAAATTGGTTGGATTATCAAAAATGGCAAAAAGACCGAAATGATAAGAAGACCTTCTTTTTCGGCTATTTCTTATGAACTTTGGCGGAAATGTGATGCGATTTGTAATGAGAAATATTGGGAAGTTTGGGGAGTGCCTAATTGTGGCAAAGGAGACCCAACTCAAGTAATGCATGTTGGTCACGGTGCAAGCCCAGCAAGATTTCGCAAAGTAAAAATTGGAGGTTAATATGTTGAAAAAAGAACAGGTAAATGAGATTATTAAGATTGCTAAAAAATATTTAAAAGGTTTAGAATGGGAAATTGGTATCGATTCAACAAATACGGGCACTACCCGTTTTGCCAATTCAATTATCCATCAGAATATGGGTGTCCATCGTCCTTTTATGTGGGTAAGAATAATAAATAAGAAGAGAATCGGAAGTTCCACCACCACTGATTTGAGTGAAGAAGGAATTAAAAATCTTATCGAAAGGGCAATAAATTTAAGTAAAAGTAAATACGCACCAAAATTAGAAACCTCTTTACCTAAGAAAACTAAAATAGAAAAAGTGAGCAAGAAAATCGTTATCTCGCCAAAAGAACGGGAAGAAGCAGTAGCAAAAATTGTTCAGGTCTGTAAGAAAAATAATCTAAATGCCTTTGGCGTTATCCACACAATAAATAGTTCTTTAGCAATTTTTAATAGCAATGGTGTTAACAATTATGCTCTTTTAAATTGGACATACACAACAATTACCGCAATGAACGAAAGTGCTTCGGGTTTTTCCTTTGCTATTGAGAAAGATTTTCATAAGATTGACTTTAAAGAATTGGCAAATATTGCGTGTGAAAAGGCACTAATGGCAAAAAATCCGAAAGATATCGAACCGGGAAAATATACTGTCTTCTTAGAGGAACCAGCCGTTGCTGAAATAATCTCTTTCCTTGCTTGGTTAGAATTTGGGGCTAAAAGATTTTACGAAAAGACTTCTCTGATTTCTAAAAAGATTGGCAAGAAGATAACCGGTAAAAATGTCACTATTTATGATGACTGGACAAATAAATTAACTTTGGGTATTCCTTTTGATTTTGAAGGTGTAAAAAGAAATAAGGTTATCTTGATTAAGAATGGAATTGCCAAAGGAGTAGTTACCGATTCTTATTTTGCTAAAAAATTAAAGATGAAAAATACTGGCCATTCTTTAATGCAACCAGCACCTTGGGGACCTTTTCCATTAAATTTGGTATTTGAGAAGGGAGATAAGAAAAAAGAAGAAATGCTAAAAAGCATTGATAAAGGAATCTATGTAACAAGATTCTGGTACACAAGGGTTGTTGACCCAGATAGAACTTTGATTACCGGAATGACGAGAGACGGAACTTATTTTATTGAAAAGGGTAAAATTGCTTATCCGATAAAAAATATGAGATTTCTTATTAATATCTATGAGACCTTAGAGAATGTAAAAATGATATCAAAAGAGCAGAAATATTATGGTGAAGAACTCTTCGGTGTGGTTGCACCTGCATTAGTAATTGAAAATTTCAATTTCCAAAGCAAGACTGAATATTGAACATATTTTTAAAATCAATAATTTATTTAGTTTTGTTTTCTTTCTTACATTTTATCTATGATTTAACCAATTTAGATTTTCTTAAACCAATCTCGGGAATTAACGAATCAGTATATCAACATCTCAAAATGGCTTTCTTTGCTTATTTCTTTGTTTCCATAATTGAGTATTTGATAATTAAAAAGAAGATAGCAAAAAGAGATAGTTTTTGGTATTCCCGATTACTATCAACCAATATTATTCCTTGGCTTACTTTTTCTGTTTGGTATTTAGTGCCGGCAACGATTGGAAAATTGAAATCAGCAACCATAGAAATAATTTGGGCAATTTTGGCAACCTATATCTCTGGACTTTTTACTATCCTTATCGAAAGAGACACAGAAAACTTAACTTTCTCTATCCGTTTTAAGATAATTATTCTTATCCTCTTTTTCGTATCCCTTTTTCTATTTGTCAAATTTACCTATTCTTTACCTTGGATTGACCTTTTTGTAAATCCGGAAACTTTATAAATTTATTTCTTTTTGGAAAAAATATAATATAAAACTGGAATAAAAATTAAAGTTAAGATAGTTGAAAATAAAAGACCACCAATCACACTTATTCCTAAGGGCGACCATAATTCGCTTCCTTCTCCTAATTTTAATGCCAAAGGTAATAAACCAAAAATCGTTGTTAAGGCGGTCATCAAAATGGGTCTTAATCTTACTTGGCAACCTTTAATCACTGCCTCTTTTAAAGACATCCCTTCTTTTCTTATCAATTGATTTACATAATCAACATAGACAATTCCATTATTAACGACAATGCCAACTAAAACTAAAACACCAATACCGGAAATTAAAGAGAAGGTTGTATTGGTGATAAAAAGTATAAAAATAACGCCGATAATTGCCAAAGGAACAGTAAACATAATCACAAAGGGATATAAAAAGGATTCAAACTGGGCAGACATTATCATATAAACTAAAATTATTGCAATCAAAATGGCAAAAAATAAATCTCGATAAGATTTTACCATTTCTTCATAGGCACCGGTAATTTTTATTGAGAAGCCAATTGGCTTATCTAATTTATCAATAATATTTTTTACCTTCATTGCTACCCTGCCTAATGATTGACCAACAACATTACCCGTAATTGTTGCTACCCTTTGGGTATTTTTATGTTCAATTACCCCTGGCGCCTTTGCCAATCTTATTTCAGCAATATCCTTTAATAAAACTTGACCAAATTGACTATTAACAAAGATATTCTCAATGTTTCTTATATCATCAATATCTTCCCTCTTTAACTTCAAAATTATCTCGTATTCCTTTCCACCTGTGCGATATTTGGTTGCTACTTCGCCAACCATCTTTGTCCTCAAAGCATAACCAATTTGATAAGGGGTTAAACCGTATAAAATTGCCTTATTTCTATCAACAACAAATTGAATTTCTGGTTCTGCCTCTTCCAAACTACCTTTTAGGTCTACTAAATAAGGTATTGTCTCAATAGCACTTATTATTTTTTTTGTTAATTCTCGGGCATTTTCTAAATCATCACCATAAATCTCAATATTTAAATTACTTCCGCCCATACCAGCAAATTGGACATAACCTCTCGTGGAAGCAACCCTAACTTTTAAGCCTGGTATCTCTTTTGCCTTTTTTCTAATATCTTCTTCCAGTTCTTTTATCCTTCCTTTCTTCTCTCTTTTTAATACCAAAGTAATTACGCCGCTGCTTGTCTTTATATCCTGGGCGATTGTTTGATAGATAGAAGCCGCACCACCAATTTGGGTAACAATACCATCTAAATCATTTTCATATTTTTCCATAATATATTTCTCTAATTCACTTATCGCCTTATCAGCAGTGTAAAGATTTGTGCCAATGGGCATTTCGGCATTCACTTCTAATCTTCTAATCTGCTGCTCAGGAAAGAATTCAAAACCAATTACTGCTAAAAGAGAAAGGGAGAGAATAAATAATCCCAAAATAAAAAGAACTATCAATTTTCTATGCTCTAAGGCATATTTAATAATCTTCATATAAAAATTTTCCAATCTTTCGTAGGTATCCTTAAAGAATTTTTTAATTCCTCTTTCTTCCTTTTCTTCCCATCTAAAAAATTTACTTGTTAACAAGGGAATTAATGTCAAGGCAACAACCAAAGAGGATAATAAGGCAAAAGTAACGGTTAAAGAAAGTTCCTTAAAGAATACTGATAAAATGCCCGTAATAAATAACAAAGGTAAAAAGACACCAATTGTTGTCAAGGTAGAAGCGGTAACCGCTGTCCCAACCACCTCGGTTCCTTTTTGGGAAGCCATAATCGGTTCGTAACCAAGTTCGTGATGGCGATAAATACTTTCAAAAACGACAATGCTACAATCAACAAGCATTCCAACAGCAATTGCCAAGCCAGAGATAGATAAAATATTTATTGAAAAGCCAAAGAGATACATAAAGAATAAGGCAAAAAATAGAGAAAGGGGAATAGCAAAGGCAACATAAATTGTTGCCCTTAATCTTCTTAAAAAGAGAAAGAGAATAAAAACTGCCAAAACTGCTCCTAATAATAGATTGTTAACCAAATTATTTATTGACCTTTTTATCAACTCGGAAGTATCAAAGACAATTAAAAAATTTATATTTTCCGGCAGTTCTTTTTGAATTTTTCCTACCTCTTTTCTTAAATTATTAGCCACCGCTACCGTATTTGCCTGAGGCTTTTTCTGGACAGCAAAAAAGATACAATCTTTTCCTTTAAAACGAACATAATTCTCCTTCTCTTCTTTTTCCCAATTAATTTCACAAATATCTTTTAAAAATATTGGTTGATTATTCTTATAACCAATAATTAAATTTTCAATATCTCTTAAATCATTAAAACGACCAACTACCCTTAAAAGATATTTCTCATTTTGATAATTGAAATAACCAATTGGAAAATTAAGATTCTGTGCCTTTAAAGTCATTATTAAATTATCTAAAGTAATTCCCGTTTGATATAATGCCTTTGGATTGATAAATAATTTCACCTGTTCTTCCACACCACCTATTCTAATAACTGTTCCAACTCCGGAAACCCTTTGGAGACGAGCCTCTAAATCTTCCGCTATTCTTGTTAAAGTAGCCTCATCAACATCGCCAATTAGTGCCAAATTCATTACTGGTATCATTGAAGGGTCAAATTTTAAGATATAAGGTTTATTAACCTCTTTTGGTAATTGGGGTAAAATTAAATCTAATTTATCCCGAATGTCATTGGTTGCCGCATCTAAATCAATTCCCCAATCAAAGGTAACAGTAATCACTGAAAAATTCTCCATTGAGCGAGAAGCAATCTCTTTTACTCCGCTAACCGTACTAATCTGTTTCTCCAATTCTTTTGTTACCTCTTGCTCTACTTCTTCCGGACCAGCACCAGGATATAAAGTTGCCACAACCGCAACTGGTAGTTCTACCTTGGGAAATAAATCAATTGGCATCCTTAAAACACCGATTATTCCGAATAAAATAAAGGCAAGGGCAACCATAAAAGTTAATATTGGTCTTCTGATTGCTATCTCAGTTATTTTCATATTAACTCCTTATTTAATAATCTGAAATCTTACTTTACTTCCTTCCTTTACATATTCCTTACCCAAAGTTATTACTTTTTCTCCTTCTTTTACTCCTTCTAATATCTCAATTTTTTCATCACCAATCAAACCAACTTTTACATTTCTCTTTTCTACTGTTGAATCATCTTTTACTACATAAAGAGAAGAGTAATCGTTTAAGAAGAATGCGGTTGGTAAAACTGTCAAAACATCTTTTTTCTCATCAATTATTAAATAAACATCACAAGGCATACCCACTCTTAAATCTTTATTTTCCTTTAAATAGATTTCCACTTCTGCGCCTCTGGTCAATGGGTCAATCATCGGGCTAAATTTTTCTAAATAACCTTCATATCTTTTATTATCAAAAATAAGATAGCAAGCCATTCTCTTTTTTAAATAAGATAAATCCTTTTCTGAAACCTTTGCCTTTACCCTTAATTTTTTATCAGAAAATACCAGAGCAACTGGTGTTCCTACATTTACCATTTGAGCAATCTCAACATAGATTTTACCAACTTTTCCATTAATTGGTGAAAGGACTGGTCCTGGTTGATATTCGGCACCGGGGATATCGTTTAAAATATACATAATAGTATCATTAATTTTTACAACATCTCCCTCTTTTTTATTAATCTTTAAAACCTTGCCCATTATCTTGGAAACAACAATCACCTCTTCTTCGCCACAAATCCGACCGAAAAGTTTTACTGTTTTAATACAATTACCTTTTTCAACAATTTGAACACCGACCGTTGGTAATTCTTTCTCTTTAACTACCTTTTTCTGCCGACAAGAAAGAATATTTAAGAAAAGAAAGATAAATAAAACCTGCCAATTAATTAATCTCTTTACCGACCACATAATCCAACTCCTTTTTATTAATAATATTATCTATTAAACTTTTTAAATTTGTTAATTTTGCTTCCCTTAATTTCAATTCGGTATCAAGATATTCTAAATTGCTCACCTTACCCATTTTAAAGCCTTCTTCGGCTTCTTTTAACGCCTCTTGGGCAATCTTTACTTGATTAGAACTTATCCGAAAATTATCATAACTTGTGAGATATTTAAAATATATCTGCCTTACCTCATTTTTTATCAATTCTTTATTCCAATTATAATAAAAATCAACCTCTTTTAATTTATGTTCTAAGGATTTCACTTTTGTATAATCACTACCGCCAAGACTTAATGGCAAATTTATCGCCAAAGTAAAATTCCAACTTCCTTTCCATTTATCTTCAAAATAAGAATAGGGCTTTTTATAATCATAATTATAGGAACTGATAATATTAGGCAAGAACGAACTTCTTTGGACTTTAATAGAATTTTCAATAATCTTTTTGGTTAAAATAAGTGTTTTTAACTCCTTTCTCTCTTTTTCGGCAACCAAAATTAAACTATCCAGTTTTTTTTCTTCCTTTTCTAAAACCAATCTCTCTTTTTCCCATTCCTCAATAAAAGAATCAACTAATACAATTTCATCTTCTTCTTTTAAACCTAAAAATAATTTAAAATTACTAAGTAATAGACTTTCCTGCTGAGCAATTTGGGAAATATTCACTTCTAAACCTTCTAAAACCGATTGGGTTTTTAATAAATCCAACTTTGATAATAAACCATTCTGATAAAGAGTAGAACAGGCTTGAAAATGTCTCTTCAACTGTTCATAAGAAGCCAAAAGCAACTCTTTTTGCTTTCTCAAGAGAAATAAATTGTAGAACATATTAATAACCTGTTTTTTTATCGTATTTAAAGTTAATGAATAACTCTCCTTTTCAATAAGTTCGTTTAATTGGGCAATTTTATAACCTCTTAAAATCTTAAAGAAAGTAAAAATTGGTTGATTTAAACTTAACCGAAAGAGATAATTATTCTTACTACCAAAAGGAATTGATTCAATTTGGTAACCAGTAATCACCGGAATTGATTCGGTTAATCCGATAAAATTACCAAAGATATCATAAACCGGAAAGGGATATTTCCCAAAAATTGGTGTTCCAGAAACAAAATAAGGCACTTGGTCTAAACGGGTATAAGCAAAAGAGAGATTTGCCTGTGGGAAAAAGTTAGCCAAGGAAGTTAATTTATCAAAATATTTCTGCCGTAATTTTTCATTACTTGCTTTTAATAATAAACAATTCTCCACCGCCAAAGAACAGGCTTTTTCATAATTAATTACCAAGGTCTCACTGTAAATAATTGAGAACAAAATAAATATCAAAAACTTTCTCATTTCTCAACTCCTTTTAAAAATATTTCTTTAAGATTTTTTCCCTCTTCCTTAATATTAAAAGATGGAAAAAGTAAAGTTGTTTGCAAAAGATGAAGAAAAATTACACTTAACAATTTACTATCATAATTCTTAAATTCCCTTTTTTTAATCCCTTCTTGAAAAATCTCCTTAACCAAAAGAAAAATCTTTCTTATCTTCGGATGAATCTTTTTTCTTAAAAGAAGAATAATTTTTGGTGAGATATTAATATTTTCTAAAGTAAGAAAACTGGAAAAACCTTTTGCCTTTTTAATCTTAGAAAACCATTCGTCAAAAATCAAAGAGATTTTCTCTTTCGCACTAATCGGCATATCTTTTACCCTTTCTAATATCTCTATCCCCATTT
>JBDRVE010000021.1 GCA_039801725.1 candidate division WOR-3 bacterium
AAAAATATTAATAAGGCAGTATCCAAGGCAGTATAGTAGATAGCCCCCTATCTTTAAGGATAAATTGCCTTAAGTATTTAAATTTCAATAACTTAGATATAAATTTTCCGAAATAAAAAGTTTCCTTATAGGAAACTGAAAAATTAAGATAAGTTATTGAAAATTAAAGACTTATAAAAATAATAAAAATTGAGATTTTTATTTTTAATAATTGTCAATATATAATATTTAAGAGTTTATAAATAACTATATTTTTTTATTTGAAATTTCTAATTTTTTTCTTAATATTTTTTGATGTTAAATATTTTTCTTTTTATTTTTTCTTATTTCTATCCAACAAATTCCCAGATTTATTCTGCTTTAGATTATCTTAAAATTTCTGGTTTTTCTTTTAATTATTTTTATTCCAAATTGATTTACGAAGATTTTTTTGAAGATATCTATTCTCAGATTGAAAAAGAATATTATGAAAAGAAAAATCTACCAAAAATTATAAGAAGAAGTTTCTTATTATTAAAGGAAGAGAAAGAAAGAAATTTTTCTTTTCCGCCTTTATCTTTTACCTTACCTTTAAAAGAGGATTTTTCTTTTGGTTTTGAATTTATCTCGGAACCATTGATTGATACCAGTAATATAAGATTGATGCTCGGTGCCAATCTCTTTGGGATAAGTAGAAATAAAAGGGATATTTTTGTAAGATACAAAGTAAACTTTTATAAAGATACTCTATTTGATATAATTGATGAAGGTGATAACCGACATATTCCCAATCATTCGGTTTGTCGTAGTGGTAATAAACATATGAGTTTAGTAATTGATGAAGCAAATATCAGTTTTCGTCTTTACTATTTTTATCTTCTTTTCGGTAGAACCTCTTTATCTTTTTCTCCTTCTCCTTTTCACAGTGTTACCTTATCGGACTTTGGTCCACCAAAAGATTTATTTTTACTTTTAGGTGATTTTAATAAGTTAAGAATCATCTATTTTACTGCTGCCTTATCAAGGCATAAAGAATATTTAAGATTTCTTTCCTTTCAGAGAGCAGAGTTTTCTTTTAAATATTTTAATTTAGGATTCAACATTGCTGTTGTCCATTCACCCGATTCTTCCCAAACAAAATCTTTTTTTGGCTATTTAAATCCTTTTATTCCTATTTATTTTGAAGTTGCCAATTCCGGTCACGATGATAACTTTTGTGCCGGTTTTGATTTTTCATTATTTTTATTAAAGAGAGTTAAATTATATTACGAACTTTTCTTAGATAATATTGAATATCAAAAAGAAAGAAAAAAATATTTACCCAATTGTTATGCTTATAATCTTGGTTTTATATTTCTTTTACCTTTAGATTTAGAATTGAAATTAGAATATACAAAAATTATGCCTTATACTTATTATCATCGGATTTATCATATTGCTTATACTAATTATGGAACACCTTTAGGTCATCCTTTGGGTCCGGATGCTGACGAATTAAAAGGCGAAATTACTTATTATCTTAATGAAAAAATTTTATTTAAAATCTTTGCTAATAGAGAAAGAAGAGGCAAATATAATTCTGGAGATATAAAAAATAAGACATGGGAAGAAGGAGACCCAGTAAATGAGTTTCTCAAAGATAAAAAAGAGACCTATTTAATTTTTCCATCAATAGAGATAAGATTTTTAAAACTCTCTTCCTTCAATTTTGGCTATCTTTTTAGTAAAGAAAAATTTAAGAATAAAATATATTTAAGATTTATTTATCATTTATAATATGTTGATAACCAAGCGGAAATATTTTTTCTTTCTTATTTTCTTTTATTAAATACACGTCTTTCCCTTTTTTTACAATACCAATTTCACTTATTTTTATTTTATCTATTTCTTTGGGAATCTTTATATTGGTAGTAAAAAGTAGTTCAAAATCTTCGCCACTTTGTAGAATAAATTCTTTTAAATCTAAATTCAATTTTTCACATAATAAATAAGTCTCTTCGGCAATTGGTAATTTATTAAAATCAATTTCAATTCTTACCTTGCTGGTGTTTGCTAAATTATAAGTATCGCAGGCAAGACCATCGGAGGTATCAATCAAAGAGTTTATCTTATTTTTTAATTTCTGTGCTAATTCAATTCTTGGTTCAGGATTTAAATGTTTTTTTATCGCCCATTTAAATTTCTTTCTATCTAATTTATATTCTAATGCCAATCGACCGGTTTCCGAAAGGGCAAGAAAATCAGTAAGATAAACTTTATCACCAATTTTAGCAGTGCTTCTTAAAATCGGTTTTTTAGCATAACCAAGGCAAGTTAAAACTATTCCCAATTTCTCACTTTTAACAATATCACCGCCAGCAATTTCTACTTTATATTTTTTTGCTAATTTTTTATAGGTATTATAAATTTCTTTAAAGTTTTTCTCTTTTAAATAAGAAGGATATAAAAAAGCAACAAAAAGATATTTTGGTATTCCAGCCATTGCCGCAATGTCAGAAAGGGTTGCTGAAAAACTTTTTTTGGCAATATCAGAAAAAGAGAAATATTTTAATTCAAAATGGGTACCTTCAATAAAGGCGTCGGTTGTAATAATTATTCCTTTCTCTAAAACAGCACAATCGTCACCAATTCTATTGCTTAATTTCTTTAGAAATTCAATTGCTTTAAGTTCATTCCAAGGCATACTAAATTATAATAAAAAAATTGATTTTTAGAAGTAAATTGTTATAATATCAATCTAATGGAAATAGTTAAATTCAAAGAAGATTCAAAATACGCCTTTGTTTCCGGTCGGATTCGTTTTCGGGAAAAGGAACTTTTAAAGAAAGAGGATTTTGAAAATTTACTAAATAGAGAAGATGAGAAATCTTTTTTAGATTATTTAAAAGAGACAAGTTATCAAAAATTTTTGGCAGAAGAAATTTCAATGGTTTTGTGGAATGCCCAAATCGAGAACTATCAATTTTTCAGAGATTATTGCTTAGATGATTGGTTATATTACGCAACTCTTTTTGAACATGATTTACACAATCTTAAACTCTATTTAAAAGGTGAGATTTTGAAAAAGGATTTTTCTTTATATTTCTCACGTTTTTCAGCAATTCCCATAAATATTTTAAAAAATATTTCTCAAATAAAAATTGAAAACGAATATCTGATAAAAATAAAAAAATTAATAAAAAAGGCGCTCTCTTATTTTGAAAAGGTAAAGAGTTTAAATCTGTTAGATATCTTTTTAGATAAAGAGATGTTTTCTTTGGCTTATGGATATACTCAAAATAGTGAGTTTTTGAAACTTTGCTTTCAAGAGAAGGCTACCCAAAAAAATATTTTAATTAGTTTACGAATAAAAAGAAAAGGAGTAGATATTTTAGAAAAGGATTTCTATTTTTATTTACTGCCTTATTCTTTTTACGATCTTCCCTTTTATTATGAGATTTTAAAAACCGATTGGGAAAAAATTCCTCTTTTATTTAAAGGAGATTATTCTCTAATAATAAAAGAAGGGATAATTGATTATGAAAAAGAAAGAAATTTTATTTTATTAGAAAACCTTTTTAAAAAAAGGCTATTATCTTTAACTAATTTTACTAAATATCTGATTTTTAGTGGCGAATTGTTATGTGCTTATTACTGGCGAAAGGATAATGAAATTGACAACCTTTCTAAAATTTATTATTTAAAAATAAAAGAAAAACTTCCCAAAGAATGGGTAGCGAAACTTTTGGTAATTTAAAAGTTTTAATAATTGGCGAAGCAGACTTTTTAAAGGTTTTTAATCTTTATGGTATTGATGTTTTACAAACAAAAAAGGAATTGGCAAAAGAATTATTAGAAGAGAAAATAAAAGAGGGTTATAAAATAATCTTTTTTACACCGGAAATCTACTCGGCAATTTGGGAAATTATTAAAAAATATGAACAATCCTCTTATCCATTATTTATTAGTTTAGCAACGAAAGAAGAGAGTATTGAAGATTTGAGAATAAGAGAATTGTTAAAAAGGGCATTAGGAACTGATATTTTTAAAGAAGATTATGAAAGTAGGAAAAATATATAAAGTATCTGGTCCCTTGGTTGTTTGTAAGGGATTAGAAGGTGCAAGGATGTATGATGTTTGTTATATTGGTGAAGAGAAATTGATTGGCGAAATTATTGCTCTTTCTGGTGATTTAACTTATATTCAGGTTTATGAAGATACTGCTGGTCTCGGTGTAAACGATCCGGTTTTTCCCACTTATCAGCCGTTAATGGTTGAACTTGGTCCCGGACTTATTTCTTCAATTTATGATGGTATTCAAAGACCTCTTAATAAAATAAGAGAGATTGCTGGTGATTTTATTACGCGGGGAATTTTAATTCCTGCTTTAGATAGGGAAAAGAAATGGTATTTTGAACCTTTAATAAAACCACCGGTAGAAGTTTCTGGTGGTGATATTGTTGGTGAAGTAAGAGAAACTGATTTAGTTATTCATAAAATAATGATACCGCCGGATATCAGTGGTGAACTTATTGAATTAAAAGAAGGAGAATTTACCGTTGAAGAATCAATTGGTAAAGTAAGAATAAAAGATAAAATAATTGATTTGAAATTATATCATAAATGGCCGGTAAGAAAAGAAAGACCTTATCAAAAAAAATTGCCTCCCAAAGAAATTTTAGCAACCGGTCAAAGGGTTGTTGATACCTTTTTCCCAATTGCCAAAGGCGGTACTGCTTGTGTCCCTGGTCCTTTTGGTAGTGGTAAAACAGTAATTCAGCACCAATTTTCTAAATGGGCTGATGCTGAAATTGTTATTTTTATTGGTTGCGGAGAAAGAGGAAATGAAATGACCGATGTTTTAATTGAATTTCCTCAATTAAAAGACCCAAAATCCGGTGAACCGTTAATGAAAAGAACAGTATTAATAGCTAATACTTCTAATATGCCAGTAGCAGCAAGAGAAGCCAGTGTCTATACGGGGATTACGATTGCTGAATATTTTCGGGATATGGGTTATTCAGTAACTTTACAAGCCGACTCTACTTCTCGCTGGGCAGAGGCAATGAGAGAGATTTCGGGAAGATTAGAAGAGATGCCCGGTGAAGAGGGTTATCCGGCTTATTTACAAAGAAGGATTGCGGAGTTTTATGAAAGAGCGGGTAGGGTTTTGGCATTAGGAAAACCAGAAAGAGAAGGTGCTTTATCAGTTATTGGTTCAGTTTCGCCACCGGGTGGCGACCTTGGTGATCCAGTTGTTCAAGCAACTTTACGGGTGGTAAAGGTTTTTTGGTCTTTAGAAGATAAACTTGCTTATCAGAGACATTTTCCGGCAATTTCTTGGTTAAATTCTTATTCCTTATATCAACAAGATTTGATAGAAGATTTAAGTAAGAAAGTTTCTCCGGAATTTGTTGAGTTGGCGAAAGAGGCAATGGCGATTTTAGAAAAAGAGGCTGAACTTTTAGAGATTGTGAGACTTGTGGGAAAAGATACCCTTTCGCCAAGCGACCGGTTGATATTAGAAGCAGCAAGGATTATCAGAGAAGATTTTTTACACCAAAATGCCTTTTTAGAAATTGATACTTATACCTCTTTAAAAAAACAATACCAGATGTTAAAAATATGTCTCTATTTTTATGAAAGAGCAAAGAAAGCCTTAAATGAAAACAGAGTGACTATTGAAGATATTGAAAGATTAAAAGTGAGAGAAAAAATTGCCAAAATGAAGTTTATAAAAGAAGAAGAAATGGAAAAAGAATTTTCGGAAATTAAAAAGGAGATTGAAGAATGTTTGAAATAAAATATCATAAAAAGATTAGCGAAATTTCTGGACCTTTAATTTTAATTAAAGGGGTAGAAGGCGCTAAATATTTGGAATTGGTAGAGATTATTGTTGGTGAAAAGGAAAGGAGGTTTGGTCAGGTTTTAGAAGTTTATGAAGATAAGGCACTAGTACAAGTGTTTGAAGGAACAAGAGGTATTGATTTAGAAGAAACTAAGGTTAGATTTCTTGGCGAAACAATAAAAATTGGATTATCCAAAGATATCTTGGGAAGAATTTTTGATGGTTTAGGAAGGATAAGGGACGGCGGTCCAGAGATTATACCGGAAATAGAAAGAGACATTAATGGTGCACCGATTAATCCTTATGCCCGAGAATATCCTAATGAGTTTATTCAAACGGGTATCTCCGCTATCGATGGTTTGAATACATTAGTAAGAGGCCAGAAATTACCTATTTTTTCGGGTTCAGGTTTGCCTCACAATCTTTTGGCTGCCCAAATTGCCCGACAAGCAAGGGTTTTAGGGAAGGAAGAGGAATTTGCTGTTGTTTTTGGAGCGATGGGGATAACTTTTGAAGAAGCAAATTTCTTTATTGATAGTTTTGAAAAGAGCGGTGCTTTAGAAAGAAGTGTCCTCTTTTTAAATCTGGCTGATGAACCGGCAATTGAAAGAATTGCTACTCCAAGAACAGCTTTAACTGCCGCCGAATATTTAGCTTTTGATTTAGATATGCACGTATTAGTTATTTTAACCGATATGACAAATTACTGCGAAGCTTTGAGAGAAATTTCTGCCGCCAGAAAAGAAGTGCCAGGAAGAAGAGGTTATCCTGGTTATCTTTATACTGACTTGGCATCAATTTATGAAAGATGTGGAAGGATAAAAGGAAAAAAAGGGTCGATAACTTTGATGCCAATATTGACTATGCCGGAAGATGACAAAACCCATCCAATTCCTGATTTAACCGGTTACATTACCGAGGGTCAAATAATTTTATCAAGAAGTTTACAAAGAAAAAAGGTTTTTCCACCAATTGATGTACTTCCTTCTTTATCAAGATTAAGAGATAAAGGTATTGGTAAAGGAAAGACAAGGGAAGACCACGCTGATTTAGCAAATCAGTTGTTTGCCTGTTATGCCAAAGGTAAAGAAGCCGAAGAATTAGAAGTGATTTTAGGAGAAGCAGCATTAACAGAGTTAGATAAAATTTATCTTCATTTTGCCGAAGAATTTGAGAAAAGATTTGTTAGTCAAGGTGAGTACGAGAATAGAAGCATTGAAGAGACATTGAATATTGGTTGGGAACTTTTAAAATTGATTCCAAGAGAAGAATTAAAAAGAATAAGAGAAGAATTTATCCAAAAATACCTCTACCCTCAAGAGTAATCTTTAATAGGAAGCTCTAAATCATTGAAAAATAAAGAGATAATCAAGTAATTTTTTCTTGACTTTTTTAAAAATATTATATATAATATTTTATAAATAAAAGGTGTGTGTAAAATTTAGTTGGCAGGGGGTGGCGCCAACTAAATTAAAAGAAAATTAGGAGGTGAAAATGCGAGTAATAATTTTAAGTTTAGTTTTCTTGTCTTTATCTTTTTCTCAGGTTTTAATTTGGTATGATGATATGACAAATTTTCCTCAAAATTGGACATTAGGAGGAGTGGGAGACACTTGGACAAGGGTTTCTACTCGTTATTATTCTTCTCCTTATAGTGCAAAATGTAGTAAAGATAGTCTTTATCGAAGTAATGTTAATATCTGGATGGAAAGGAGTGTAAATCTTAGTGGATTTTACAGTGGTGCAGTGGTTTTTTATATCTATCAAGATTTAGATTCTTCCGATTACATATATTTTGAATATTATTCTGGTAGCGAATGGATAACTTTTTGGCAGTCAAATGGTTTTGCTGGCGGTTTTATTCAAAGGGTAATGGCGCCAATTCCTAACACCGCAACTAAAATAAGATTTAGATTTTCTTCCGATTCGGTAAATGTGAGCGAAGGTGTTTATATTGATGATGTAACAGTTTATGGTTATCGTTATGATGTCGGTGTTACTGAAATTGTTGCTCCGAAAGGTATTCTTGATTCCGGAACGACAATAACACCAAAAGCAAAAGTGAAAAATTTTGGTGATTTTATGACCACCTGCACGGTGCGGATGCGGATCGGCACTTTTTATAATAATATTCAAGTGGTAAACAATCTTTCTCCTGGGCAGGTAAGAGAAGTAAGTTTTAGCAGTTGGCAGGTAAGGCAAAGGGGGACTTGGGTTGTTAAATGTTCTACTCAATTACGGAATGATTATAATCCAAATAATGATTGGAAAGTAGAGACAGTTTTTGTAAGGGTAAGGGACGTGGGTGTTGTTTCCATATTGGCACCAACTGGAAATGTTGATTCTGGTACATCCCATACTCCGCAAGCAAAAATAAAAAATTATGGCAATACTAATGAAGATGTTGGTGTTTTATTTAAAATTGGTACTAATTATCGGGATTCTCTTTTCTTAAATTTACCAGCAGGAAAAGAAACAACCCTTTCTTTTAATCAATGGTTAGCAATTCAAAGGGGAAAAAATATTGTGAAATGCTCTTTACTTTTTAACGATTTTGTGCCTAACAATAATTACCGAATTGATTCGGTATTTGTGAGAGTTTTTGATGTCGGGATAAAAGAAATTTTACAGCCAATAGGAACCGTTGATTCAGGAACAAATATTATACCAAAGGCAAAAGTAAAAAATTATGGTAATGTTATTGCTAATTTTAAAAGTTATTTCAAAATTGGCAATTTCTATTGGGATTCCTTAGTTTGTAACCTGCCAGCAGAAAGAGAGACAATTTTATCTTTTAATCAATGGTATGCGGCAATAAGGGGGAAACATTTAGTGAAATGTAGTTTGTTAATAAATGACCGATTTTTGGAAAATAATTATCAGATTGATTCCGTCTTCGTTCGTATTTGGGATTGCGGAGTAAAGGAAATCTTAGCGCCAACCGGCATTATTGATTCCGGTACTTCTGTTATACCAGAAGTAAAGATAATAAATTATGGAAATATTGACCAAGAATTTAGTGTTTTATTTAAAATTGGTGATTTTTATAATGACTCGGTTCATTTATATTTGACGGCCGAACGAGACACCACTATTTCTTTCAACGAATGGCAGGCAAAGGAAAGAGGCAAGCATTTAGTAAAATGTACATTGCTGGTAACCGATAATTTTCCTGAAAATAATTATAAACTCGATTCAGTGTTTGTTCGGGTATTGGATGTTGGATTAACAGAAATTATTACTCCAAAAGGTGAGGTTGACTCAACGGGCATTTTAACACCACAGGCAAAAGTAAAAAATTATGGTAATACTTCGGTTAATTTCTTTACGACAATAAAAATTACTGGTGATGAATATTATTGGATAAGTGAAACTTATGTTGAGGATCTTTTACCCAACGAAGTAAGAATAATTAACTTTCCCAATTGGCAAATTGCCAAAAGGGGAGAGTATGTTGTTACTTGTTCAACAAGATTAGTTAACGACCAAATACCAATAAATAATAAGAAGGAAGAAAACTTTACGGTTCAAGTCCATGATTGTGGGATAATAACTGTTTATTCACCACCGGAGGAATGCGATTCTAATAAAACTTATCCAGTTATTACTTTGATAAAAAATTATGGCACTGTTAATAAAAATTTAAAGTTATCCTTTAAGATTGGCGACGATTATTTGTCGGTTAGAACTTTAACACTTAATGCTGGTGAAACGTTAGCGGTTGAATTTGATAGTTGGCAACCAAGAAGAAGAGATTATGTTTGTTCGCAATGTGTGATTGATTCCTGTTATAATGATATTAACCCTTTAAATGATACAATAAGGAGTGCTCATTTTGTAAAAGTTATTGACGTTGGAATATTAAGGATTGTCTCACCCAGTGATTCTGTATCCGAAGGAGAGATTATTCCGCAAATTGAAATAAAAAATTTTGGTAATGTTTCTACTTGGATTATGTTGAAAATTGTGATTTATCACAACAACTTGCCCATATATCTTGATTCCGTTTCTGTTGAAATGCAACCTTATGAAATTAAGATTGTTAGTTTTTCGCCTTGGCAGGCAAATGAAGGAAGTTTTACAATTCTTGCCCAACTAATCTTGAATGGTGATATGGAACCAGAAAACGATACTCTTTACCGAGATTTTGTTGTTGAAAGTTACGAGCCTTGGGTATTATTAAGGGATATTCCGCGAGGTAGTTATAAGGGAGTAAAAGGTGGCAGCGCCTTAGCATTTGGCAATAATTTAGTATTTGCTTTTAAAGGAAATAATACCAGAGAATTTTATATTTATTGTTGCTCAACAGGAACCTGGAAAGAAGGCAAGCCTTTGCCAAGCGGTGATAAAGGGAAAAATATAAAAGATGGCGGTGCCTTAGTTTATGACAAAAAACATAATTTACTTTTCGCTACCAAAGGAAATAAGACAAAAGAATTTTATTGTTATTATCCGGAATTTGATAGTTGGGAAAGAAAGAGAGATATTCCGGGAAAGAAAGGGATTGGTGGCGGCACCAGTCTAACTTATTTTTCCTTATCAGAAGATACTAATTATGTTATCTTATTAAAAGGTGGAACAAAGGAATTTTATGCGTATTGGATTGAAAAAGATAGTTGGCTTACTTTAAAAGAACTACCGGGTGAAAAGAAGTTTAAAAAAGGAAGTGCGATTACGAGCGATAATAATTACATCTATATCTTGAAAGGAAATACCAATGAGTTTTTTGCCTATGATATAAGAAAAGACTCTTTTGAAATAAGGAAAAGTCTACCTTTGGTGGGAAGGAACTTAAAGAAAAAGAAAGCAAAAGATGGTGCATCTCTTTGTTGTGATGGCAAAAGAATTTATGCTTTTAAAGGTGGTAATTGTAATGAATTTTGGTATTATGATATTCTAAATAACGAATGGATAGAAGGTGAGCCAATTCCTTTGGCGCCAAGTAATAAGAAAGTAAAAAGTGGTGGTGCCTTAGTTTATGACGAGATAAACAAGAGAGTTTACGCTTTGAAGGGAAGTAATACTTATGAGTTCTGGCGATACCTTCCAAGGAAAAATGTTTTCTTAAGCAAAGAGAATTTAAACAAAGAATTTCCTTTGACAATTAATTCGGAAAAATCAACTCTGATTGGTAAAAAAGTAAGAGAAATTAAAATATATAATCTCTTAGGAAATCTTGTTTATCGGAAAAAAGGAACAAAAGAGATACCAAAATTAAGAAGAGGAATTTACATTATTAAAATAAAATTTGAAGATTATGAGATAAATAAGAAAGTTTTTATTATTAATTAGAAAATACAACCTTGCCTTTTTTGATTACCATTTTTATTGGATTTTCAAAAGGATAATAAAAGATTTTTTGGTATTTATTATATTTTAAAACTATTAAATCCGCTTCTTTTCCTATCTCAATTGAGCCGATTTTATTTTGGAGATTTAAGGCATAGGCATTTCCCATAGTTCCATAATATAAACTCTCTTTTTCGTTAAAATCATATAAGAAAGCACCTAAAGAGATAATTATTGGCATTTGATAAATTGGGCAGGTTCCGGGATTATAATCACTTGCCAGGGCAATTTTCATATTTAATTTTTTAAATATATTTACTGGCGGTTTCTTTTTCATCTGTAAAAATAAAGAAGTACCGGGTAAGAGAGTGGCGACGACATCTCTTTTCTTCATTGATTTAAGATTTTTAATTTCCGGATAGATTAAATGGTCAGCAGAGATACAACCAACTTTATAGGCGACATAATCTCCTTTGGAATAAAAAAGTTCATTCGCATGGATTTTAGGAATAAGACCCAGTTCTTTTCCGTAAGAAAGTAGTTCAATACTTTCTTTTTTATTAAAGGTATTCTCTCCTTTTTCACAAAAAACATCACAGAAAATTGCCAATTTTTCCTTAGCAACAATCTCCATTGTTTTTTTCATCAATTGTATATATTCTTTTCTTTCAATATCCTTAGGGATTACATGGATAAGAAAGGTAGGTAGAATGGTAATCTTATATTTTAATTTTTCTTTTAATTGATTAATAATTCTTAAATGCCTCAATTCTTCTTCGGGATAAATTCCGTAACCACTTTTTATTTCAATAGTTGTTGTTCCCCATTTTAATACATTTAACAATTTTTCATAATTCTCTTCAAACAGTTCTTTATTTTTTTTCTCCTTTGTTTTTTTAAAAGTATAATAAATTCCGCCACCCTTTTTTAAAATTTCGTAATAACTTTCTTTATTTAATCTCATCTCCAACTCATCCTCTCTTTCACCAGAAAAGAAGAGATGGGTATGGGAGTCAATAAAACCGGGTAAAACACAAGAATTTTTCGCATCAAAAATCTGGTAATTTTCTTTCTTTTCCAATTTTAAATCTTCCATTTTACCAAAATCATAAATTTTATCTTCTTTGATTAGAAGATAACCATTTTCAATAATTGTAAAATCAGGTTTATCCATTAAAAGGAGTTGGGAGATATTTTTAATTAATAACATCTTATCTCCATAAAAAATAGATAAAAATTCCGCTGGCAATTGTTCCCGCCAAAGAGAAAGGCAGACCTAATTTAAAAAAGTCAAAAAATCTTATTTTTATTCCTTTCTTTTTAAGATAACCAATACCGACAATATTTGCTTGGGCACCAAAGGGAGTGATATTGCCGCCAACCGTCGAGGCAATTAAGGAGCCGAACATTAATAGATAAAACATCTTGCCTTCCGGATAAAAGATTTTTATCAATTCGGAAATTAATAAAAAGAAAGGCACATTATCCATAAAAGAAGAAAAAAGGAGAGAAAGAAAAAGAATAAAAATATAAATAAAAATTTGGTGTTTAAAGATAGCAAAAATTTTATTAAAGAAATGGGCTAAAATTGTTAGGCCGCCACCATTTTTAAATATCCCAATTAAGATAAAAATGCCAATTAAAAAAAGGATAGTTTCGTAGTCAAGAATTTTAAAGAAATCTTTTGGCTTTATTAATTTGAAGATAAAAAGAAAGATAATTGTTAAAAAGGCATAAAATAATGAGATAAGACCAGCATAAAAAAGATAGTTATCTTCTTTCATTATTCTCGGGAAAATTATTAAACTTAAAATAAATAATAAAAGGATTATTAAAAAAAGATAATTTCTTTTGGGAATATTAACTTCTTCAATTTCCGGATGGGTTTTCATAAGTTCTTTCTTTTCTCTTTTTAAAATAAAATAGATTGTTAATAAAGAAAAGAAAAAGCCAATTTGGACAGCAAAAAATAGAGAAGGTTTCCCTTGAAAGAAAAAGAAATCTAAAAATTTTAGATTTGCTTTTTCTGCTAAAATCATACTTGGTGGGTCACCAATCAAAGTGGCTGAACCTTGTAAATTGCTTGCCAAACAGATGGGAATAATAAAGTTTAATGGTGAGGTATTAAAATATAAGGCACAAGAATAGGCAATTGGTGCCAGGATTAGAATCACTGCCGCATTTTCTAAAAAACTTGATAAAAGACCGCTTAAAAAAGAGAGAATAATAATTGAAGAAAATAAGGTTTTTGCTTTGTTAATCAAATGAAAGGCAATCTTTTTAGGAATTCCTGATATAAAAAACCCTTCAGCAATAATAAAAGTCCCCACAAAGAGCATAATAATATTGAAGTCAATAAAATTGATATAATCTTTGAAAGAGAAACCAAAGAGAAAGAAAAAGAGAATAAAGGCAAAAAGGATATATAATCTAAATCTAAAAAAGATCGCCATTAAAAAATAGCATAAGAAAAATAATATAAAGATAATCATTTTTACTCTATGCGACAGAGGATTTCGTAATGATTATTATACTCTTTCTTAATAATTCCTATTTCCGGTGCTAAATAATAAAGGTAAATTAAAGAATCTCTATTTTCACCAATTATCTCTTTTTCTTTGATAATTATTGAATAGACATCAGAAAATTTGCCATAGGGAACCTCTAAATTATCCCTTTTTAGAACCTTGCCAAAAAGATAAAATTTTATTGTATCTTTAACAATTGAATCTTGCCACTCTTTATTTTCAATCAAAGGAAAAGAGAGAAAAGTAATAAAATCTTTATATAAGGTCTCAATCTCGCCAAAAATCAATGTTTCTTTACAGACAAATTTTTCAAGAGAAAACTTTTCTTTTATAAAAAATATCGGTTCAATATTTCTTTCACAATAAAAAAGATTGGTACCAAATAGAAGGGTATCGCCAATAAATTTAAATTGGATGGTATCTTCTAAAGTTGAATAATAGTAATAGGTTTTTCCTTTTTCCAGAGGGAAATAATCACCGGTTGTTCTGTTTAACAATGTATCTTTTTGACAAAAGAGAAACAATAATAAAAATAAAAGAAGCTTCCTAAAATTCATACCCAACACCAATTTGAGAATTTAAAAGATAATAAAAATTATTTTCTTTTTCATATTCCAATCTTTCGGGAATAAGAGAAAGGAAAATTCTTATCCGAAAATTAATTTTCTTTAATTTCTCTTTGTAACCAAGACCAAAATTGTAATTAAGATAATTACCGCTTTCTTTTGCTTTTTTATCCAAATAGACTTCCCTTATTAAATAAAGATAAGAAAGACTTAAAAATAATGTTCCCTTTTTATTTTTAACTGTTAAAAAAGGGGGTTCAAAAAAAATCTGTGGTCTGAGAAAATAGAGAGAAGAATATTGATTACTAAATCGGGAATAGGTAAGAGATAAACCAAAATCAGAAAATTTACTTTCTTTTGATAATTCTAAAGAAAAAGAAGGGGTGGGATAGAAATATCTTTTTAATCTACCAAAAGGTGTTTGGTCACCTAATAATAAGTTAATTTCGGTTGAGGAGAACAAATAAAAAATCAAAGTAAAAAACATAAAAAATTATAAAAGAAAAAAGAGATAAGTCAACAAATGGTAATCTACTTAGCAAACCCCTTTTAATAACCCCATTCTAAATTCTTTTATTTTTCTTAAAAATGGAAAGGAATATTAAAGAAGATTATAAGGTATTATTTATATTGAAAATTTATTAACTTCTTAATTATTTACTGCTTTAAAGACTCTACATTATACTATCTCCTATACTGCCCCCTTCCTAATAGAAGGTAAAATCCTCCTGTTAAATTAAAGGAAGGATAAGAAGATATTTAAAGGAATTTCTTATTTAACTTTTAAGAGAAAGATATAACTCCTTTAATACCTCCTTTTTTAGTCTGTTTTTTATCATTTCTTTAATTAATCTTACCATATTTGCTATCGTATTATTCTCCTTCTATATATAACGAAAAAAGACCCCAAAAGGTTACCACTTTTTTTTCATTCACTTAGCGACAAATAGGAACATTTCTTTTTCCTTGATTTTTTTATTTAAAAAACCTATATTTATTATATATGGACTTTCGATGCCGAATCCGCATATTTCAAAGATTGCGGAGCGGGGGATATTTTGCCTTCCTTATGGAAGGCTTGGGGTGAAGGCGATAAGCCGGGCTACTCTTTCGGCCTAACCCGACAACTAACCCCGTAGGCGAAAGAAAGAGGTCTTTTTTAGACCTCTTAAATAAAAATTAAGGAAAGAGAAAAATTAAGATGAAGGCGATTATTTTGGCAGCTGGAAAAGGTGAAAGAATGAACTCTTCTTTACCAAAACCTCTTCATAAATTATTTGGACTTTCTTTGATTGAAAGGGTAATTATTCCTTTAATAAAGGCTGGTATCAAAGAATTAATTGTTGTTCTTGGTTATAAAGGAGAAAAAATAGAAAAATATTTAAGAAAGAAATTTCGTAATATAAAAATCCAATTTGTTTATAATAAAGAATATTATAGGGGAAATGGAGTCTCATTTCTTTATGGTGCTGGTTTACTTAAAGAAAAAGAAAAATTCCTTTTATTAATGGCTGACCATATCTATTCACCAGAAATTATTGAAAGAGTATTAAAAGAAGAAAAGCCGTTAATGGTTGTCCATAATAATTTTAATCTGATAAATAATTTAGAAAAAGAAACAAAAGTGAAGATTGATAACGGTTATGTAAGTGATATTGGGAGAGATTTAAAAGATTTTGATGGAATTGATTGCGGAATCTTTCTTTTAGAAAAAAATGGTTTCAGTCTGCCGAAAGAGTTATTTAGCGGAGAAATAGAACTCAGTTATTTAATAAAAGAATATGTAAAAAGAGAAAAATTGAAGGCTTTCTTTATTAAGAAAAATGAATATGTTTTTAATGTTAATGATCAAGAAACTAAGGAGTGGGTAAGCAATTATCTTTTAAATAATTCGGGCAAAAAAGAGGATGGAATAATTAGCAAAATAATTAATCGGAAAATCTCCAGATTATTGACAAAGATTTTATGTAATTATTCGGTGCAGCCTTTGGTGCTGACAATTGTTAATTTCTTACTAACAATTGTGGCTTCCTTAGCCTTTTTCTTCTCTAACCAGCTTGGCGGTTTATTGGTCCAGTCTGTTTCCATTTTCGATGGTGTTGATGGTGAGATTGCTCGGATAAAATTAGCGACAACAAAATTTGGTGCCTATTTAGATTCGGTTTTTGACCGATATAGTGATACGATAATTATTTCGGCAATTGCCTTTACTCACTATCTAAAAACTAATCAAATTTGGATTTTTCTTTTTGCCTTTTTAGCAATTATCGGTTCTAATATGTCGATGATTTTAAAGGACAAAGAAAGATTATTATTTTCTCAAAATATTTATCATCCTTTAATTCCTCTAAGTCGGGATTTGAGACTATTTTTAATTTTTCTCTTCTCCCTTTTTAACCAGCCTTTCCTCGCTATAATTATTTTGGCTTTTCTCACTAATCTCAGTATTCTTTTAAGGATTCTTCTGATAAAAAGAATAGCAAAAGAAGATTAAAGAAAGAAAAATTAAGAAGAATAATATTCCGTATTCCTTTTTCACGCCTATCAAAGGGAAAATTTGTGAGAAGAATTTTGTTAAGATAATTAAAATCTTTAATAAAAAATTTAGTGAATAAGAGAAGATTAAAGTAAAAAAGGGAGAAAAGAGGGAGAAGAATAAAACAAGCAGAATTAAAGGAATAATAAGACTAACCAAAGGGATAATAACTAAATTGGCAAAAACTGGTGCAGTTGGAATATTGCCAAAAGTAGAAATGATGATTGGTAAAGTGGCAAGATAAGCCGAAAGGGAAACAAAAAAGGGGCTTATCAAAATATTTTTGATAAGATTATTTTTGATGTTTATTAAAGTATCAAAATAAGGATAGAGATATAAAATTCCGAAGGTTGCCAAAAAGGAAAGTTGGAAACTTGTTTTAAATAGAGTTAAAGGAGAGAATAATAAGATTAAAACACCGCTGGCAAAAAGATTATTGATTGGTAAAGTTTTACGATTTAAAAAATAAGAGAAAGAGATAAAGAGAAACATTAAACCGGCTCTTAAAATTGATGGCTGAAAGGAACATAAACCAGCATAGAGAAAAAGCAAGGGAATTAAAAATATGTATCTTAAAGAAAAGGGAATTTGGAAGATATTAAAAATAATTAACATAACAAAAGCAAAGATGGTGATATGAAGTCCAGAGACTGCTAAAATGTGATAAAGTCCTGTTTTCCTAAAAATCTCTTTTAATCCAAAAGATAATTTAGTTTTATCTCCTAAGAAAAGACCAAAAACTAATCCTTTATTTTCTTTTTCTAAATAATTATCAAAAGTTCTTTCAATATAATTTCTTATTTTATTTTGAGAAATAAAATTTTTCTTTTGGCTTTTTTGTGAGTTAGGGAAATAAAAGTAAGTATAAAGGGAAAAAGAAAGGAAAAATATAAGATAATAGTATTTTTTCCATTTAAAGACAAGATAAATAAAAGGGATTAGTAAAAAAAGAAAAAAGGGATGGAAATAAAAGGCAAATAAAATAGAAAAGATTAATAATAAGAAAGTTTTTACTATGGGAAAAGAAAATAGGTTCAAATTATATTAGATTATATTTCTTTAAAATTTCAGCGATTTTTAAAAAAGTCTCTTCTTTTGAATGGTTTAATAGCCAATTTACTTTTTCTCTTTTGAACCAGGTTAATTGTCTTTTCGCATAATTTCGGGTATTTTTTTGGGCTAAGGCGATCATCTCTTCCTTTTTTAATTTTCCTTTAAGATAAAGAACAACTTCTTGATAACCGATTGTCCTTAATCCGGGTGAATTTTCGTTATAACCCATTTTGAGAAGATTTTCTACCTCTTCAATTAAACCATCTTCAATCATCTTAATAAATCTTTCGTTAATCTTTTTATACAAAATTTCTCTTTCTAAGTTTAAACCAATATAAAGGGGTTCATATTTACTTTCTCTTTTTTGGTTAAGAAAATAAGAAAAAGGCTTATTAGTAAGATAATAAACTTCTAAGGCACGAATAATTCTTTGGGAGTCATTTGGATGGATTCTTTGGGCGCTTATCTCATCTACTTTTTTCAATTCTTCATAAAGAATTGGTAATGGCTTCTTTTTTAACTCTTCCCGCAATTTTAAGTCTACTGGTGGTGCCTCAAAAAAAGGCGAGAATAATGCCTTAAAATAAAGACCACTACCACCAACCATTAAAAATCTCTTATTTCTTTTTTTTAATTCTTCAATTATCCTCTCTGTCTCCTGGGCGTAATCATAGGCTGAATAATACTTATCCGGAGTGATTATATCTATCATATAAAATTCATATTTTCTTCTAATCTCTAATGGTGGTTTGGCTGTTCCAATATCTAAATATTTATAAATCTGCCGAGAATCGCAGGAGATAATTGAAAAATTATATTTTTCAACCAATAACAAAGAAACCTCAGTTTTACCAACACCGGTTGGACCACAAAGACAAGGGATAAGGGTTTTCATTTTAGATATTTTATTTGAAAAAACCAAGTTTTTCAATTATAATAATTTTCTTATGATAATTGCCGATTTACATATCCATTCCTTATATTCGAGAGCCACAAGTCGGGATATGGAAATCAACCGATTAATAGAATACGCGAAATACAAAGGCATCAAACTGTTAGGAACCGGAGATTTTACCCATCCGGAATGGCTAAAATTATTAAAAAAGGAATTAAAGGAAATTGGTGAAATTGGTTTATGTGAAAAAGAAGGAATTTATTTTATTTTACAAACGGAAGTAAGTAATATCTATCAACAGGATGGAAAATTGAGAAGAATTCATAATCTTCTTTATACTTCCTCTTTTGAAAAAGTAGAGAAGATCAATAATTTTCTTGCTAAATATGGCGATTTGGCGAGTGACGGCAGACCCACATTAAATCTATCTTCCTATGATATGGTAAGATTTTTAAAAGAGATTGATCCCGATTGTTTTGTTGTACCTGCCCATATTTGGACACCCCATTTTTCATTATTTGGTAGTGTTGCTGGTTTTGATTCGATTGAGGAATGTTTTTTAGATTTAACTAACGAAATCTTTGCTTTGGAGACCGGTCTTTCTTCTGACCCAAAAATGAATTGGCGACTTTCTTCTCTGGATAGATTTAGTTTGGTTTCCAATTCCGATGCCCATTCACCCCAGAAAATCGGAAGAGAGGCTAATGTTTTTGATTTGGAAAAGATTTCTTATTTTGAAATTAAGGAAGTTTTAAAAAAGAAAGACAAAAAGAAGTTTTTATTCACGATTGAATTTTTCCCCGAAGAAGGGAAGTATCATTATGATGGCCATCGGAATTGTAATATCCGGTTGTCGCCAAAAGAAAGTATTATCAATAATGATTTGTGTCCTGTCTGCGGAAAGAAAGTAACTGTTGGAGTTTTACATCGGGTAGAATTATTAGCGGATCGCGAAGAAGGTTATCTTCCGGAAAATGCTGTTCCTTTCAAAAATTTAATTCCCTTGGATGAAATAATTGCTGATGCCTTGAATGTCGGTAAAGAGAGTGTGGCAGTAAAGAATCTTTATTTAGAGATGGTTAAGAAAATTGCTCCGGAATTTGAAATTTTATTAAATGTACCGATTGAAGAGATAAAGAAAAATTATCCGAAAATTGGTGAAGGAATTGAAAAGATGCGTAAAGGAGAGATTAAGATTTTACCGGGTTACGATGGTGTTTTTGGCGAGATAAGAATTTTTGAAAAGAAAGAAGAAAAAAAAGAAGGGCAAAAAACTTTGTTTTGAATAGAAGGAGGATTTTATGAAAGAACGAAAAAGAGTGATTATAATGGGTGCCGGTGGCCGAGATTTTCATAATTTTAATATCTATTTTAAAAATAATCCCGATTATGAAGTTGTCGCTTTTACCCAAACCCAAATTCCGGAAATAGAAGGAAGAATCTATCCCAAAGAGTTGGCTGGTGATTTATATCCGGAGGGCATTCCTTTATATTCTGAAAAAGAACTTGTTAATTTAATTAAGGAGAAAAATGTTTCTTTAGTTGTTTTTTCTTACTCCGATGTCGATTATGACTATGTAATGAAAAGGGCGGAAATGGCGATGAGTGCTGGTGCTTCTTTTATGTTACTTGGTCCGAAAGACACAATGTTAGAAAGTAAAAAACCGGTAATTGCTATTTGTGCAGTAAGAACTGGTGCTGGCAAAAGTCCATTAACAAGGAAGATTTGTGAAATTTTAAAAAAGAAAAATATTAATTTTTGTGTTGTCCGCCATCCAATGGCTTATGGTGATTTTAAAAGGCAGACAATCCAAAAGTTTGAGAAAATGGAAGATTTGGATTACTATCAAGCGACTATTGAAGAAAGAGAAGAATATGAGCCCCATATCAAAATGGGAAATACCGTTTTTGCCGGTGTTGATTACAAGGAGATTTTAAGAAAGGCAGAAGAAGAGTTTTCTTTGATTGTCTGGGACGGTGGCAATAATGACTTCCCCTTTTTTAAACCTAACCTTCTCTTCGTTGTCTGCGATCCTTTACGGGCTGGTGACGAAATTAGTTATCATCCGGGTTTTGCTTTATTCCAAATGGCAGATGTGCTTTGTATCTCCAAGGTCTCCAGTGCCAAAAAAGAACAGGTAAAAATCTTGAAAGATAATATTAAAAAATATAATAAAGATACTGAGATAATATTGGCTGATTTGGTTCCTAAATTAAAAGAGGAAAATATAAAAATAAAAAGAGGTAAAAAAGCAATCGTGGTAGAAGATGGACCAACCACTACTCACGGCAATATGCCTTATGGTGCCGGTTATCTTTATGCCCAAAAATTAGGACTAAAAATAATTGAACCGCAGAAATATGCTTATGGAATTTATAAAAAAATTTATAAAGAATATCCCCACTTAAAATATGTGGTTCCAGCAATTGGTTATCGGGAAAACCAGATCTTTGATTTGAAAAGGACATTAGAAAGAGCAAAAGTGGATTACATTATCTCGGCGACACCAATTGATTTAAATAGAGTAATTAAAGTAGATAAACCAATTATCCATATTGAATATTATTTTCAAGAGAAGACAAAAAAACTTGAAAAAATATTAGACTCTTTTCTTAAAAGCAGTAATCTCTCTTAATCTTTTTACGACTTTTATTACTACTTCTATCGTGTAATCTATTTCTTCTTTGGTGTTTTCTCTTCCCAAGGAAAATCTTACTGGCGAGTTAATATATTCTATCGGAACATTCATCGCTTTTAATACGTGGGAAGGTTCTGGTTCACCAGAAGCACAGGCGCTACCACTGGCAACCGCAATTCCTTCTAAATCTAAATTAACCAATAAGGCTTCACCTTCCACATAACCAAAAGAGATATTGGTAGTGTTACATAATCTTTTTTCCGGATGACCATTAATTTTTACATCTTCGATATTCTCTAAAATCTTTCTTTCTAAGTAATCTCTTAACTCTTTTATTTTTATAACATCTTTTTCCATATCTCTCATTAAAATCTCACAGGCTTTTCCCATACCAACAATGCCGATTAAATTCTCGGTTCCTGCTCGTTTTCCTTGCTCATGATGACCACCATGAATAAGGTTTGTGATTTTTACTCCTTCTCTAATATATAATACTCCCACACCCTTCGGAGCATGAATTTTGTGGCCAGAGATAGTTAACAAATCAACTCCCAATTTTTCAACATCTAATTTTATTTTACCGGCAGAAGCCACGGCGTCAGTGTGGAAATAGATGTCATAACTTTTCACAATTTGGGAGATTTCTTCAATCGGTTGGATAGTGCCCACTTCGTTATTACTGTGCATTATGGAGACCAAAATTGTATTTTTTCTTATTGATTTTTTTAAATAATCAATATCTACGATACCATATTCGTCAACCGGTAAGAAAGTAATTTCGAATCCAAAATCTTTTAAAGCCAAGCAGGAGTTTAAAACCGAACTATGTTCGATAGCAGAAGTGATTATATGATTTCCTTTGTTTTGGTTGGCAAAGGCAATCCCTTTGATTGCCCAATTACACGATTCGGTACCACCGGAGGTGAAAAATATTCTTTCTGATTTTGTATTTAGAAATTCGGCTATTTTTCTTCGGGCATTTTCGATTGCTTCTCTGGTTTCCCGGCCAAAAGAGTGAAGATTGGAGGGATTACCAAATTTCTCTTCTAAAAAAGGCATTATCGCTTCTTTTACCTCTTTGTCAATAGGGGTAGTGGAATTATAATCTAAATAAACTCTTCTCATTTTTCCTCCTCAGATTATTTATTTAATAAGAATATAAAAAATAAAGATAATTTCAAATAAAAGGCTAAGTTTTCTTCCGGACCCGAGGGATAAGAAGGAGAAGAAGGATGCCGACCACAATAAAAAAATCGGCAAGGTTATAGGTAGGCCAACGGAGTTCTTTTATTCCCATATCAATAAAATCGGTAACCTTGCCTCTAATTATCCTTTCGCCAACATTACCAACAGCACCACCTAAAATTAATCCGAAACCTACCTGTTGAATTTTTTTCTCCCCCTTTAAACCCATAATTAAAACAAAGATAAGACCAATAATTGGTAGGATATAGTGTAATTCTTCGATCCTAAAGGAAATGGAAAAAACTGCGTAAGGATTAAAAACTAAATAGAATCTGAGATAATCACCAATAATATTTAACCCTTCCGGATAATTAATAAGATAATTTCTTGCCCAAAGTTTTGTTAAATAGTCAATAAGGAAAGTTAAAAGGGCAGTAAGAAAGAAGAATTTTCTATTTTTCAAGGAGGGCGTTTTCAAGTTTTTCTAAATCCTCTTTTTCAAAGACCCTTATCCGATAATGTTTAGCAAAGTGAAGGGCATCGGCCGATAATTTCGGTAAGGCCACCAAAATAATATCAGCAGCATTCACATCATAAGCCTTAGCATAAAGTTTGATAACTTCTTCCGCCGGCACCTCTTCCTCGGCGGTAGCGAAACCAACCACAATCCGATGTTCTAAAGGACCGCTCTTTTTGATGGCGAGAATATCAATTTCGTGTTCGGCACCACTCCGGCCATTTATTTTCGCTCTTTCTTCTACTTCGTATCCCTGACTTTTGAGGAAGTTTATTATCCGGTCTTTAGGTAAGGCCTTTAATTTGAGTTCGCTTATTCCTTCTTCTTTCAGTTGATAGGAAAAAAGATAGACTTCTTTAAGATTCTCTTTCTCGATCTTCGCACCACATTTCAGACAACGCCACAATTCCTTTGGTTCTTTGAAATATTCCTCACACTCTTGGCATTGATAATAGGCTGGATAAAATTTGTAATCTTCATCAATTATTTGTAATTCTTTTAAACATTTCGGACAGCGGAGATTTTTTCCATCCTGATAGGTTTCTAATCTTCCTAAATACCCACAAAAGTGTTCGATGGCTTTCATTTTTAAAATATAGGCTGAAAGACACTTCGGACAAAAGGTTTCATATTTCAATTCATCGCTATTACAAACCGGACAGAGAAATAGTTTTTCTTTAAAAATCTTTCTCAAATAACCTAAACGAACCAAATCTTCAAGAAGATAAACGGTAGTTAACGGCGGTTTCTCTAAAATCTCTTCGGCTTCTGGAAAACGATAGAGATTTTCAAAGGTTGGATCAAATTTTGGTGTCAATTCCTCTTTTCTTTTTTCAATCAATTCTTCCAAAAGTTTCCATATCCGCTCATCTTTAAACATAAAAATCTCCGATAGATATTTTATTATAGTTTATTTATAATAAATGTCAATAAGAAAAAGAAAAAGTATCCCTATGAAAACTAAGGAGTTAAGAAAAAAATTTTTTAAAATAGGTGGAGCTATTTAATCATTAAATTCCACAGGCCGTTTTCAAAGAATTCTTGGTAATATTTCTGCTGGTATTCTAAATGGATTTTTTTATATTCTTCTTCGCTCAGATTTTTTATCTCTTCTTCGCCATATTCTAAAATCATGTCTCTTTCAGCAAGTCGGGTAATTAATAAATCCCAAAAGGTAATTTCATTATACTCTTCAATAATATTGATAATTTCATTATCATATTTGAGGTTTTCGTATTTTTCTTTAATATTATTTCCTATTAAAGAAAGGATTTGATCTTTTAGTTCTTCAAACTTTTTAATCGTTCGTTCTTCTTCCCGATTGGCATTTGCCAGCCAGTTACCCAAATAGATAAGTTTTAATAATGTTTCTAACTCTTCTTTTTTAAAGGTTAAGTTATATTCCATTTTTTCCTCCCAGATTTTTAAAAATTTTGGCGCCACAGGGATTTGAACCCTGATCTTCAGGTTGAGAACCTGATGTCCTAAACCAGGTTAGACGATGGCGCCAATAATAAAATTTGAGTCGGCAGAGGGAAGATAAATAAAAAGGGGATATAGTCCCCACCCTTTTCCCTTGCCGACTCGTTTATAATAAATATAGGCAAAATTTAATAAAAAGTCAAGAGAAATTTAAAACTCCTTTAATCTTTCTTGGGCTAATTTTGCTTCGTTTGTATTGGGATATTCTTTGATTAATTTCTGGAAATATTCTCGGGCTTTGTTTCTATTTTTTTTATTAAGATAAATTATGCCCAGTTTATATAAACTGGCCGGTACCTTATTTCCTTTGGGATAGTCGGCGATTACTTTCGCTAATTCTGTTATTGCCCTTTCGGTATCTCCCAACGCATAATAACACTCGCCCATCCAATATTGAGCATTATCCGCCAGTTCGCTATTGGGATATTTTTGTAAGAAGTTGTTAAAAGAAAAAATTGCCTGTTGATATTCGCCCCGAATCATATCTTGATAAGCCAGTTGATAAAGTTCTTCGGCTTTCGTCTCATCATATTCCCTTTCTTTAAATTCTTGGGTTGTTTCGGGTATCGGTGCTTCTTCTCCTTTTCTTTTTCTAAATTTATAAATCTCTTGTTGGGTTTCCTGCAAAAGGTTTTCTAATGCTTCTAACCGGTTATTAATCTTCGAGAGTTCTAAAAGGATGTCGGCTTTCAGTTCTTGGATTGCTTTCCGATTTTCTAATTCCATCTTTTTGGTTCTAATGTTTAAGGTATCAATCAATGCCTGACGATGAACAAATTTCTTATAACTACTACAGGAAAAAAAGAGAAAAATAAAAAGGGGGTAGATAATTATTCTACCCCCCATTTTCCTTTTTTCCATTTATTTTATTATTCTTTTACTTTAAATTCACATCTTCGATTTTTCCAATATTCCTTCGGATCGGTGGTAATTAACCGCTCTTCACCATAACTGATTGTTTCTATTCGATCAGGAGAGATTCCTAGTTTTACAAGGTATTCCTTTGCCGCATTTGCTCTTCTTTGGCCAAGACCTAAATTGTATTCATTGGTACCAATCGGACAGCAATGACCTTCGATAATGATTTTTACATCCGGATATTGTTTTAAGATTTCGGCATTTCTTTTTAGAATTTCGGCATCACCCGGTCTGATATCATATTTATCAAAGTCAAAATGAATGGTCTCTAATGTCAAAGTTGGCTTTTCTGGTGGCGGTGGCGGAGTCTCTACTTCTTCTTCTTCTGGTGGCGGAACCACTTCTTCTTTTACTGCCTTCTTCGGACATCCAATAAATAATAAACTAAACATTAAAGCCACTAATGTTAAGGCAAATATCTTTTTCATATTATCCTCCTTTTAACTAATAACATTATAAAATAACTTTAAATATTTTACTTATTATTTTTTAAAAGTCAAGATGTTTATCTACGTTTCTTTTCTTCTAATTTTATTGCCACTAATGCCAAACCTTCGGCAAAAGAATAGGCATAATCAAAAGTTGGGTTGATAACAAAATTCCCTTTCTTATCAATAAATCCCCACCTTTCTTTTTTCTCACTGATATTTACTGCTGCTATCCCTTCGCTGAAATCCCAAGCATTATAAAACTGGGGATTGATAACGAATTCTCCTTGGTGATTGATAAATCCCCATTTCTCACCAACTCTTACCAATGCCAGTCCTTCACAAAAATGGCGGGAGGCACTAAACTGCGGTTTGATAACCATTTCGCCGGCGCAATTGATAAAGCCAACCCGATAATTGATTTTTATTGGTGCCAAACCTTCGCTAAAAATATAGGCATAATCAAACTGGGGTTCGATAAGGTAATTTCCTTCTTTATCAATAAAGCCCCATTTATTTTCCACTTCTACCGCTGCCAATCCTTCGTTAAAAGTCCACGCAAAATCAAATTTCGGTTCGATTATAAATTCTCCACGTCGATTAATAAATCCCCATTTCTCACCATATTTTACTGCTGCCAGGGAATCTTGAAAATGCCAAGCCTTTTCAAATTTTGGTTCAATCACTATTTTCCCACTCCGATCAATAAACCCCCATTTGAAGTTGATTTCAATCGCTGCCAACCCTTCCGAGAAATGCCAAGCCCGATCAAATTGCGGCTGAATAACAAATTTTCCCTTTTCATCAATATAGCCCCATTTGTTACCAACCCGAACACCAGCTAAACCTTCCGAAAACCGACCGCCGTTATCAAAATTGGGGTTGATAACAAACCGGCCAGTCTTATCAATATATCCCCATTTTTCTCTCATTACTATATCCTTTTAAAAGCATATACTTATATTATACTATCGACCAAATTTTTTGTCAATCTCAGTAAGTTCCATTTTGATTATCGTTGGTCTTCCGTGCGGACAAAAATAGGGGTTTTCCGAAGCAAAAAGTTGGTTTACCAATATTTCCATTTCCCGTTCGTTCAATCGTTGATTGGCTTTAATCGCTCCTTTACAGGCAATCAGTTTGGCATAGAGTTCCCTTCTTTTCTCATAAGTGGATTTTTCAATCTCTTTATAATTATTATAAATTTCTAAAAGAAGTTCTTTTAAATCTTCTTTACTAAAAAAGGTATCAACCGGTATCGCCTTAATCGCAATCGTATTCTCACCAAAAATTTCAATTGCTAAACCTAAATAATTAAGTTCTTCTTTCAATTGTTGAATAACAAAAAATACCTCCGGTTTTAATTCTAATAATAGGGGAAAAAGTAAGGGCTGGGAAATCTTTTCTAAACTTTCACTCCTTAATAGTTTCTCAAAAAGTACCCTCTCCGAAGCCGCATGCTGGTCAATGATGCAAAAACCACTCTTTATCGGTGTGAGGATATATTTGTTGTGTAGTTGCCAGAAAAGCCTTCTTTCCTCTTCCACTAATAAACTTTCTTTCTTTTCTTCGCTGGTTGCTAACTCTTGGGTAAGTTCAAAATATTCAATTGCCTTCTCAATCTTTAACTTCTCCCTTATCCCTTGACAGATAAAATCATAAAGAAATTTTTCATCAATAAATTTTACCTCTTCTTTTGTTGGGTGGATATTGATATCTAAATATTCCGGTGAAGTATCAATGAATAAAATAAAGTTGGGATTTTTGCCCACCAGAGTACCACCATAACCATCATAGATCGCCTTTCTTACTACGCCGCTTCTTACCGGTCTTTGGTTGAAAAAGATTACTTGAATTTCCGCCGGCAAAAATATCCGCTCAGGATCAGAAAGAAAACCATACAAAGTGAGATGGGGATTTTCTAAATAGATCTCCAGTAAACTATCAAAGGTCTCCTTGCCCAAAACCATCATTAACCTTTCCTTTAAAGAATTAGCCTTTGGATAGTTGAAAATTATCTTCTCATCATTCTTTAATTGAAAACTTACTGCGTAGTTGCTTAAAAGATAATTCTTTACCACTTCGCTAACCAGCCGAAATTCCTGATAACTACCTTTTAAGAAATTTCTTCGCACCGGATAGTTATAGAAAAGTTCCTTGACATATACTGTTGTGCCCCGTTGGCGGACAATTTCCCCACTGGCCACAATTCGGTTATCCTTCACTTCAATGTAGTAACCTTCGCCATCTTGCTGACTGCTCTCAATTCTTAAAAGGGAGCAACTGGCGATGGCTGATAAGGCTTCGCCTCGAAAACCATAGGTCTTAATTCTTTTTAAATCTTCAATCTCCCTTAATTTACTGGTGGAATACCTTTCAATGGATAAAAATAAATCCTCTTTGCTCATCCCAATACCATCGTCAATCACCTTGATTAATTTCTTACCACCCTCTTTCAGTTCAATAATAATCCTTTCACTTTGGGCATCCAAGGAGTTTTCAATCAGTTCCTTCACGCAAGAAGATGGTCGGAAGATAACTTCTCCGCAGGCAATCTTTTTGATTACTTCTTCTTTTAATTTCTCAATCATCTTATAAATCGTATTTCATTCCGTCATTGGCGGCTATTACCTTGACATTAATATTACTAAACTCCTTGTTTAACTCTTCGGCAATCAGCCAAGGTTTCTTTTTAATCATGGTCATTCCAAAATGGGTTAAAAAACAGATTTTTGGTCTTATCTCTTTGATTAAGGTTTTCACATCTTCCAAACTTAAATGGTCTAATTCGGATGGCTTTTCTCTCACGACATTCATAATTAAAATTTCGCTCTCTTTATAAGCAGAAATTAGCCCATCAAAAAATTTTGTGTCGGCAATGTAGCCAATTTTTATCTTATCGGTCTTGAAAAGAAAGCCATAGGTTTCGCCACGGTGCTCGTGTCTTATTGGACAGGTAAAGGTTACACCATTTAAATTATATACTTCCTTCTCTTTTAAGATAACAATCTTTTCTAAATAACTTCTTAGATAGCGATAGACAACTGGATCATCGCCTTCCAAGGCATCATAAGGAGCAAAAAGGATTCCCCTTTTTTGTGTGCCACCAATGGTTATTGCTTCAATAATATTATTAATATCACCAGAATGGTCAAGATGTTTATGGGAAAGAAGGACAGCATCAATTGAGGTTGGGTCAAGTTTATGTTTTGATGAGACAATTCTTACCAAGGAGCCTGGTCCTGGGTCAATTAAAAGATTTTTATTATTCAAAGTGAGCCAAATCCCACCACTTGCCCTGATCTGCTTAAAGACAACAATTCTTGCACCACCACTTCCCAAAAAGATTATTCTATCCACAAAATATTATAAAAAATTAGGAATAGAATTCAAATAACTTAAAAAAAGTGGTAACCTTTTTGCCTTCTTATCCGTTATATATATAGAAGGAAATTAAATAAAAAGGGGGATTTATGAAGTTTTATTTAACGGATGAAGAGAAGAAGAAGATAAAAAATTTGGGGTTTTTAAAGGTAAGTCAGGTTGCCTATTTCTTGGATGTTAATCGCCAAACAGTCATTAACTGGATTAAAAAGGGATACCTTAAAGCCAACTACCTAAAATTCTATAAGAGAAAAACCTATCTTATTAAGGCAGAAGAGTTAATCAGATTTATCCAAGAGATACCTAACGAATTTTATGAAACTCGATAATTTTTGGTTAAATTCGGCGATTTTTGTATTTACTGTCAAGGCATTTTGGACTATATTATTAGTGATGGTTTTAAAAGGGGTTATTATGAATGGAGAATACCAGAAATTAACTTTCAGGGATTTATTATCAATAGGGAAATTAGGCAGAGATTTTTGATAATGGGTTTGGGAAATAAAGAGGACAAAAATATTGAAGGTGGGGGACTATCGGGGTAGGGGTATCATATGGGAGTATTAAAATTATTATCAAAAGGATTAAAAGTAAATTTATTAGAGATAATAACAATAATTTTATTAACGAAAATATTCATAAACTTATTAACAGGGATAATAGTAATTTTATTTTTTCCAATTGGGTGGGAGTTATTAAAACGATTGAGGTTGGACTATGTTGGTTGTGCTATCTGATGTAAGGAAAACAAAATGGGAATTAATTTAGAAACTGAAAAGATACTTTTATGACATACGGATACCTTTCTGGACCGGAGATTTACGAATTTACCAAAGATTTAGGCAAGGTGATTTCGGTTTTGAATTGGAGTGATAAAAGGTTATTATCCCACATAGATTTTCGTTGTCGGGCTTCCTATGGTTGTTGTTTTGAGTTTAACTACAACATTGGCAAACATATT
>JBDRVE010000022.1:0-2302 GCA_039801725.1 candidate division WOR-3 bacterium
AAAGGAAAAGAAACCCTATCCCTATTTTTTAATTTAAAGAGATTAAAAGGTTATTTAAAAATTAATGTTATTCCTTGGGGAGAGGTATATTTAGACGATAAATTTATCGGAATAACCCCTTTCTCTAAAGAGATTATTGTTGAGCCAGGCAAAAGAATATTAAAAATAAAAAATCCCCATTATCCAATTTATCAAGAAACAATTGATTTCAAAAAAGGCGAAATTATTGAAAGAATAATAAAACTAAAATGATTGGTATAAAAAATGTTTATATTTATATAATGAGGCTAATAAAGGTATTTTTCTGTATCTTTCTTTTCACATCTGTTTTCTCTTGGGAAATTAGGAAGCCTTTGAATTTTCCAAGAAGTTATTTAGTGGCTCCTTCGGTAAATGGTAAGATATATGCAATTGGTGGGATAAAAATTAATAATGAAATCACTAATATTGTTGAAGAGTATGACTTTTTTAATGATACTTGGCGGTTAAAAAGGGCAATGCCCCAAAAAAGATATGATATGGGGTTTGCGGTAGTAAATAATAAGATTTATATATTTGGCGGTGTCACCAAAAGCCATTCCGGAAGATTAATCCTTGTTGATGATTTAAATGTTTATGACCCAGAAAGAGATACTTGGATTAGAAAAAGACCTTTGCCTTCACCAAGAGCTGGTGCTATTGGCATTGGTTTGAATAATTATATTTATGTCTTTGGCGGATATGATTTTTCTTATAGTTTTTTAGATGATGTTTTAATTTATGATATTGAAAGGGATACTTGGCTATTTTGCTCTCAGATACCAAGACCAAGGGCAAGGATAAATATCGGTTATTATGAGTCAATAATTCATATTATTGGCGGTGAATATTATGGTCCTTCCTCTCGTCATTATGGTTATAACTTAAGAAATAATCTTTGGGATACCCTTCTCTCCCTACCTTTTGCTCGTTACGGAATTTTAAATACCTATTTAAATAATGAAATCTATCTTATTGGTGGTGAATATTGGTATCAAGGTCGAACATATTTTCTTCGTCGTTTTGATATTTATAATTGTGAAAATAACTATTGGTGTTTAGGAGATTCAATAAATCTTGCGCGGAGTTATGGTGGTTGCGGAATCCTTTCGCTACCTCATGGTAATTTTATTTATGTGGTCGGTGGAAAGACAAGTTCGGGAATTACTGGCAGTTTAGAAATTCATCAGTTATCAGGAATAAAAGAAGAGAAAAAAGAAAATATCAAGAATAATGAAAATTACCAAATCTTAGGAATCTATAATCTTCTTGGTAAAAAGATAACAAAAGAAGATAGAAAGGGAATCTATTTTTATCTAATAAAAGATAAAGAAGGTTATAAATTTAAAAAGAAAATTGTTATTAAATAAAATCCTTTTATTTATATTTTTAATATCTTTACCGCAAGAAAAAGTTACTGAATTAGATTCCCTCTTTTATTATGGTAATTACTTAGAAGTTATCAAAAAAGGTGAAGTTATTCTCAAAGAAAAGGATTTAAATAGAAAAACAAAAGAGAGAGTATTAATTTTAATTTCCCAATCCTATATTATTTTAGGTGATGAAGAAAAAGGTAAAGAATATTTTTTAGAACTATTAAAATTAAATCCGCACTTCAGACTTGACCCAAAGGAGTATTCACCAAAAATAATTGAAGTATTAGAAAAGGTAAGAAAAGAATTAACCATAGAAAAAGAAGAGCATAAGAAAGTAATTGATAAGAAAATATTTATTTATCCTGGCTTATATCAATTAAGAAAAAACGAAAAACTAAAAGGCTATACATTACTATCATTGGAAACTGTTTCTTTATTATCAATATTACCTTCTTATTTTATTATGAAAAATGCCCATCAAAATTACTTAAAAGAAACTGACGAAAACAAAATAGAAGAGAAATATAAATATTACAAAATAACCTATAATATATTTTACTCAACAGTTTTTACTGCTTTCTTTACTTATCTCTTTCATTTAATTGATATAACTTTCTAACTTCTATAATATCTCCTATACTGCTCCCTTTTCAATAGAAAGTAAAGCCCTCCTGTTTTATTAAAATAGAGTTTTAAAGATGTATATGAAAAAAATATTTATTTAGCCATTAAATGAAAATACACCAAGACGTTAAGCACCTCCCTTTTAGGTTTCTTTTTAATAATTTTTTATTAACCAAAACCTTAAAATCTAATATTTTCTTTATTAGATAATGCCGGTAGTTTGATTTCCAATAATTCATAAAATACCTTGGTTTATTAATATCTATTCTCCCCATATATATAAT
>JBDRVE010000022.1:2399-28658 GCA_039801725.1 candidate division WOR-3 bacterium
CTCCCAATCAAAATACACCTAATATTGATTTCCAATTAGTTCGGAGATTTATGCCACCACCAAGAGGAACCGGTTCCATTTCGGGTGTTGTCTTAGATTCCTTAACCAATCAGCCAATCGCCAATGCCCAAGTTGTTGCTATGCTTCATTTAGGTAGAAGACCGAGAATTATTGGTAGAGCAATTACTAATGAGAATGGTGAATATGTTATTGAAAACTTGCCAACCAGCGATTATATTGTTATTGCTCGTGCCTTTAATTATTATCCAAAAAGATATCCGGAATTGGTTCATGTAGAAGATGGTCAGAACACACCAGATATCAATTTCCTTTTAGTTCCAAGAAGTCAAGAGCATAGATATCGTTACGAATTAGAAAACCGAATAAGAGAAAGGATAAGAAGAAGATAATTCAATCTCCTTTTCTCAAAAGGATGGGCAGGGGATATAGTTCCTCTGCCTTTTTTATTTGACATAAAAATAAATTTTTATTATTATATTTCAATGTTTATTTTGAAATGAGATTTTTATTACCAAGCCGGGCGCTTGGAAGGTTTTCTTTTATTTTTATTTTAATTCCCAGAAGTAAAAATTTTTTATTTAAAAGGAGGAAAAAATGGTTAGAAGAGATTTCACAATTAAAGATGTTCAAGAAGTTTATCAAGGTGTTGGTGGTAAACTTTGGGAATTAGTTATGGGCGAACAAATTCATTCGGGTGGCGAAAAGGCTACCGATATTTTGGCACAAGCCTTAGAATTAAAACCAGGGATGCTTGTGTTAGATATTTGCAGTGCCTTAGGTGGACCTGCTCGCCATTTAGCAAAAAAATACGGTGTTAAGGTTGTTGGTTTAGATGCCACACCAAGAATGGTTGAAGAAGCAATTAAAAGAACCGAAGCGGCAGGATTAAGTCATTTAGTAGAATATGTTTTAGGAAATGCCTTAGATTTACCATTTAAGCAAGAGACTTTTGATGTGGTTTGGGGACAAGAAGCTTGGTGCTATATCACTGATAAGAAAAGATTAATCAACGAAGCCTATCGGGTTTTGAAAAAAGGTGGAAAAATCGGTTTTACTGACTGGATTATCACTGGTGAACCTTCACCGGCTGAACTTCAAGAACTTTTGGATTCAATGACCTTTCCTTATATGGAAACCTTTGAAGGCTATCAAAAATTATTAAAAGAGGCTGGATTTGAAATCTTAATTGCCCGTGACGAAACTGAAGATTTCCATAATTATTTTATTGAATATCAAAAGAAAGTTCACGGTGAATTAAAAGATATTATCCTTAATGATTTTGGTAAAGATATTTTTGATTTTGCCTCCTATTTAGTAAATCTTTGGGAAAAGGCATCAAGAGAGCATAAAGTTGGTAGAGGATTTTATGTAGCGATAAAGAAGTGAAAAAAGATATTTATGAGAAATTAGCCAAAGCGGTCTTTAGTCTAAATCTTTCTTTAACAGAAAAGATTTCTCAAGAAATTGTTAAAAATAATTTAGATTGCCAGAAAGCAATTTTTCAAGGTCTTGTTTTAGGAATAAAAAAGGTTTCGGATTATTTTGCTCGAGGAAAATATTTTATACCGGAAGTTCTCGTTGCTGCTGAATGTTTTTATAAAGGTTTTGAAATATTAAAAACCAATCTAAAAAATCCTTTACCCAGCAAAGGAAAAATTATTTTAGCAGTGGTTGAAGGTGATATCCACGATATTGGTAAAAATATTGTTAAACTAATGGCGGAAATGGATGGTTTTCAAGTAATTGATTTAGGTCGAGATTGCCCGAAAGAGAAAATTTTGGAAACTGCTCTTAAAGAGAAACCGGAGATTATTGGACTTTCTGCCTTAATGACAACAACGATGTTAGAAATGGAAAAAGTAATAAAATTATTAAAAGAGAATAACATAAAAGCCAAAGTGGTGATTGGCGGTGCGCCAACTTCCCAACTTTTTGCCCAAAAGATTGGTGCTGATGGATACGCTCCCGATGCTGTTTCCGGTGTTAAATTATTTAACCAATTGATTAATGATTGAAAATATCAAAGTCTTTCCCTTAGTAGTTGCCAACCATGCAGCCTATTTAACCGGTCAAAAAGAGAGGGAACTTTATTGCGACGGTGAAAAACTGGCAAAGGCTCTTTTGTACTGCCAGAAATATTATAATTACGATGCGGTAATTGTCTTTTCCGATGTTTATGTGGAAATGGAAGCAATGGGCGGAATTTTATCTTTTCCGGAAGATGCGCCACCAGTAGTAAAAAGTTATCCTCGTATAATTAAAGTTGCCAATCCTTATACCGATGGCCGAATAAAAGAAATATTAAAGGCTGCTACTTTCTTAAAAAAATATCTTAAAAATATCCCAATTTTTGTCTCTTTAAAAGGACCCTTTTCCCTTGCCTGTCTCTTGGTAGAAGCAGAAAGATTCTTTATGATGCTTGTTGAAAAGGAAAAGAAAGCAAGAGAGTTAATAAATATTGCCTTTGAAAATCAATTGAAATATTTAAAAGCAATCTTAGAGATTAATTGTATCCCTTTTATTGGTGATCCTTTTGCTTCCGGTTCGCTGATTGGTTATAATCTTTTTGAAAATTATGCCTTGCCACCTTTAAAAGAACTTATTAAAGAAGCAAAATTTTGTGGACTCCATATCTGTGGTGAGACAAAAAATCTTTTGCCTTTAATAATTGAGACAAAAGCGAAGATTATCTCGTTAGAAACGGATATTCAATTTGCCAAGAGATATTTTCCCGAAGATATTTATCTTATGGGCTCAGTGCCTACTGATTTGTTAGTTAATGGTGATATCTTTCAAGTCAAAGAGGAATGCGAGAAAGAAATTTTAGCCGGTGGCAAAAATTTTATTTTGTCAACCGCTTGCGATGTTCCCAAATATGCCAAAAAAGAGAATGTAAAAATGATGGTAGATGTGGGTCATATCTATAAAAGATTGTGATAAAAACTCTTTTACATCTTCTTGCTGAAAAAGGCTATTATTTAAAAAATTTCTGTGGTCGAGGAATTTGTAAAAAATGTGAAGTTATTTTGGATAACAAAAAAGTCCTTGCTTGTCAGACAGAAATTCCGAAAGAAATAAATAACCAAAAACTATTTAAAAGAATTAACATCCCTTCCTCTTTTTTTCGTTTTTGCGACAAAAAATTTGATGAGACTGATTGCTTAGCAATTGATTTAGGAACTACTACTATTAGAATTGGTTATAAAAAAAGAGAAAGAGTTATTAAAAAAACATTTACCAATCCTCACTTTCTTTTTGCTACTGATATTTTTTCTCGCATAAACGTTTATCCTCTCTTAAAAAAATATCCCTTAATGGAATATTTAAGAATAAAAGAATTAAAAAAGGGAATAATCGTTGGTAATCCAATTATATATCATTTTTTACTTAATAAGGTATCTTCTTCTTTAGGAAAATATCCTTACCAAATGCTTATTCCCGAAAAAGAGATTATTTATCCAATTAAAAATAAAAAAGAAATTCAAATGGTACCAATTATTAGTAGTTTTATCGGTGGTGATATTGTTTCGGAAATTCTTTATACTAATCTTTATAAAAAGAGGTCTTTTTCTTTATTAATTGATTTAGGAACAAATGGTGAGATTGTTTTAGGGAACAGAGAGAAAATTTTTGCCTCTTCCTGTGCGGCTGGTCCGGCTTTTGAAGAGAGATTTCATTATTATGGCTCAAGGATAATTTCTTATTTAGCTGATTTAATCAAAGAAGGAATCGTTGATAAATCAGGAAAACTTAAAAGAAAAAATCCTTACTTTTCCCAAAAAGATATAAGAGAACTCCAATTGGCAAAATCAGCAATTGCCAGTGGAATTATCATTCTTAGTAAGATTTCTGGAATCCCTCTATTCCAAATTGAAAATGTTTATCTTACTGGAAATTTTGGTTCAAAGATTGACATTGAAGATTTATATACTATCGGTATATTACCCAAGGAAATTAAAAGCAGAATTTTCTTCTCTCCGGATCTACCATTAAAAGGAGCAATAAAAATTCTTAAAGAAAATTCTTTAATGAAAGAATGTTTAACAATTGCTGAAAAGACCGAAACCTTCTTTTTACCGGAAATTAAAGAATTTCCACAAATCTTTGTTAATCAAATCCCTTTTCCCTAATGCGCATTGGTTATTTTTGTTTATATACACCCATTGAACTTCTTTACGCCCTATCTTTAAAACCGGTCAGATTAATTCCTTCTCAAAAATTTGATTTAACAAGTAAATATTTTCGCTATGATGCTTGTCCTTTCTTGAAAAATCTTTTCAGCAATTTGGCGAATAAAGTTTGGGAGATCGACGGAATTTTTTTATTAAGTCTTTGCGATGGCCAAAGAAGATTAGGAGAAATTTTAAAAAGGGAGATTAACTATTTAAAAATTTATGAAATCTACTTTCCTCGCACTTATAATCTTACTGCTTTTCAGTTTTATTACGAAGAAATTCTTGATTTTATTAAACTTTGGGAGAGAGATTTAAAGTTAATTAACAAAAGATTGAAAGAAGAAATAGAAATCTTAAATAAAAAGAAAAGGAGATTATTAAAAATTGTTGATAGTCTAAATTTTTTAAAAAAAGCAGAATTGATAAAAGAGTTTTGGGAGAAAGGAGATATTCCCGAAACTAAATTTTTAGAATCTTCTGTTTCCGAAAAAGAAAAGGTATTATTTTTGGGAAGTTATTATACTCCTTTAGACTGGCCAATTGCCAAAATGATCGAAAAGTACTTTACAATCGCTGCCGATAGTTTCTGCACGGTTTCACGCGGAATTGATTTCTACCCACCAATTAGTGATTTAAAAGAGTACCTCTTTTTCTATTTTTCTAAAATTCCTTGTATTTTAAGAAGACCTAACCGAATTTTTTACCACTATATAAGAAGAAAAATTACAAAATATAAAATTAATAAAATAATTCTTTATACCTTAAAATTTTGTGATGCCTTTTCTTTTGAAAAGGAGAGTTTAAAAACTTATTTGAAACGACCAACCCTTTTGATTGAAAGTGATTACTCCTTTGATACCACTTTGCAAATAGAAACAAGAATTGGCGCTCTTTATGAGAGTTGATTTTTTTACTTGGAATGAACTTTTCCAAGAGATTCCGGAAAGAATAATTAAAAAATATAAATATTATAAAAGAAAAGAAGAGTGGGCAAGATATCTCTCACCACCCCAGACCTTTGCTATTTATGGAATGCGCCATTTAATGAGTTTAAAATTCGACTCCTCTTTAGAGTGTCTAAGATTATGGGGATTTGTTTTTAATGAAACCGAAAGACTCTTTCGGGCGAAACAGATCAATAAAAAAATAATTGCAGTAATGGGCGATTTGGGTGGTATTCCACCAATTATCTATTCCTTTAATTCTTTGATTGGTTTTTATCCCGATTGTCTTTGGTGGCAACCTTTCTTTTCCGAAAATTATAATCTTTTTGAAGTTACCGGTAGGGCAAATTTTCCGGAAACCTCCTGTTATTCACGGGTTGTGTATGCTACCTTTCTAAAGAAAGCCTATTTTCCCAAACCAGATTTAATCGTTGCCTCTACCGGTGCTTCTTGTGATGATTACTCTTGTGTAATGCAAAATATATCCAACCTTTTTTATAAAGATAAAAAAACTGAATTTATCTGGTTAGAAATTCCACCAAGAAAAGAAAAAAGAGAATCGGCAATAAAATTACTAAAAGAAAATTATCGGAAATTAGCCAAGATTTTGAGCGAAGTCGCTAATGAAAAATTGACTATTGAGAAATTAATTTCGGGAATAAAAAGGGTGAATCTAATAAGAAGAAATTATCAAAAATTAAAAGACCTCGTTGGTAAAAGCGAAATTGCTCCTTTAGGTGCCTTAGAAATGTTATTATTGGAATTTGGTAACCTTCATTTTTATTCTGATATCTTTGAATGGCAAAAAATTCTTTTGGGAATATTAAATTTGGTAAGAAAAAGAGTTAAAAATAATGAAGGGGTATTAAACAAAGAAAATAAAAAGATTGTCTGGGCAACACCACCGGCTGACCCTTTATATCTTATTTACTTTGAAGATAAAGGAACGAGAATTGTTGGCAGTGAGTATATCATTAACCAGGCGCTACAAATAATTCCGATAAATAAAACCGACCCCTTTACCGCCCTTGCGGAAAGTTATCTTTCTGCTTCATTAATTGGCAAAACAAAAGAAAGAGCAGATTTAATAATTAATGAAATTAAAAAATATCAAGCGAAGGGGGTAGTTATCTCGCAAGTTTTTGGTGCTTCCCATTGTGCCTACGAAACAGAAATCTTAAAAGAAGAGATTGAAGAAAAGGCAAAAGTTCCAGTTCTAATTATTGATATCCCTCTTCCCGCTTCCGAAATACCCTTACAGACACAAACAAGAATAAATGCTTTCATTGAAAATCTCTGATGGAAATTCTAACTCCTCGCGAAAGATTTAATCTTTTAGTTTTTGATGAGACTCCCGATAGGGTATTAATCTTTCCTTTGATAACCAATCATAGTGCCTATGTTAGTAATTATTCAATCAAGGATTATTATACCAAAGGAGAAATTCTTGCCCAAGCGCAAATAAATGCTTACGAAATTTACCAAACCGATTTTCTCTCGGTATTCTCCGAAGTAGGAATTATTGCGGAAGCTCTGGGAAGTTATTTTGAATATCCCCAAGAGGATTTACCTAAATTGAAAAAACCTCTATTTTCTAATCTACAAGAGTATTGGGAAAGAAAATTAAATTCTCAGTATGACGAAGGAAAAGGAAGGCTCTATCTTTATTTTGATGCGATAAAAATTCTTTATAAAACCTTGGGTGATATTTTGCCAATTCTTGCTTATATCCCGGCACCTTTCACAACCCTTGCTTTACTTTTTGAGCCAACAGAAATATTAAAAGAGGTAAGTTTTTCTAATTTAGAAAAGAAGAAAATCTTAAAGGAAGTTTTATTATTAATTACCGATTTTACTATTCAATTTATGAAAAGTGTGATCAATTATGGCGCTTTACCAATTGTTGTTGACCCTTTAGCATCCGGTAGTGTGATTTCACCGGAAACCTATAAAAACTTTGCTTTACCTTATGAAGAAAGACTTATTAATTATCTTCACCGCTACGATTTAGATGTAATTTTACATATCTGTGGTAATACCCAAGTTTATTTAAAGGAGTTAAAAAAATCCACCGCTGATCTTTTAAGTTTAGATAGGATAAACTTATTTTCAGCCAAAAAATTTTTGGGAAATAAGTTTCGATTAATCGGCAATTTTGACACCACAGAAATTCTTCTTTTATCACCTGAAGAAATCAGAAAAAAGGTAAAAAATTTGGTTTTAAAAATGAAGAATAATAAAAAAGGCTATATTTTAGCAACCGGTTGTGAAGTCCCCTTCTCTACCCCCAAGGAAAATCTTATTACTTTTATCGAAGAAGGTAAACGATGGGGAAGATATAAGTTTTAACTTGCTTTTTTAAGTTTATTTTTCTATAATTTATTTATGGTTGATAAATTGAATTTGCTTTCGAAATATGCCAAGGTTTTTCAAAGATTAATTGGTAATTATGAAAAAATTAAATTGAAAAGCGAAGATTTTTCCCTTTTAGAAAAAAGCCTCCAAAAAATTAAAGAATTTTATGAAAAAATTGAATTTAATGATTTGAAAACCCTTATCGGTGAATGGTTAAAAAAGGAAGAGGAATGGTTGAAAAATACTATTTTGGAAAAACAGGAAAGATTTGGTCAGCAATTAAAAGAAGAGTTAGAAAAGAACAATCTATCTTTTAGTGGTCTCTTTCCCAATATTAGAATTGGAATATTTACTTTGGAAATAAATTTTGACTTAAATACCTGCCAAATTTTTTATGGTCCAAAGATTGAAAAATTGAAAACCAAAATTCCCTTACAGGCTTCTACTATTATAAAAATTTTGAAAGATTATTTAACCTATCTTAATCAACCTTTTAACCCTAATGAATATTTTAAAAAACTTCTTTTGGCATATGAACGTTCTTTATTTTTCCAAAAATTAAATTTTGGTGAAAAAATATTTCTAACTGATTTACTTTCGGAACTTATTTTTCTGTTACAAAGAAAGGAATTTTATCTAGACCCTAAAAAAGAAAATTTTAAAGAATATTCCCGAATAAATTTTAGTTATGATTTATATCGTTTAAAAACTTCATTGGGAAATCAATTAGAAAATTATTCTTTTAAACTCTGGATTGCTCCTTTTGATGCTACCTTAGATAAAAAGAAGTCAATTTGGATACCAAATAATGAAATCGGCGAAGGGACTTATTTCTCTTATATCTCTTTTGAAAAAATATGATCAACAAAGAATTGGCAAAAGCAATTGTTCATAAATTAGGTTCTTATGGCACACCTCCCGAATTTGGTTTAGAGTATTACACTGTGGGATTAGAAAAATATTTAGAGGTTATTGAAGAAGAGTATTTTAAAGATTATTTAAAATTAAAATTATCTTCTTTTAAATTGATTGTTGGCAATTATGGCGGTGGTAAAACCCATTTCTTATATTGTTTAAGAAAGAAAGCAATGGAAAATAATTATCTCACCAGTTATGTTTCTCTTTCACCAGTAGAGTGTCCTTTTGATAAATTAGAACTTGTTTACAAAGTGATTGCCTTGAATTTAATGGCACCCAAGATTTCCGAAGAGATAAGTTTTGATACTTTCTATTACGAAAGAGGTATTGATAATGTCATTAAACTTTGGTATCAGAAAATAAAAGAACAGGTTTCCAAAAAGGAAGACTTTTATAGTTATTTAGAAGGATTAAGTGGTATCGAATCTATTTCTTACTTAAATGCCTTAAGAGGAAGTTTTGAAGCCTTGATAAGAGAAGATTATGAGAGTTTTGAAAATCTTATTCAATATTTAAAAGGAGAAGAAATTACCAAAGATATTCGAGGAAAATATCGGATTTCGGAAAGATTAGACAAAAGTACCGCTTTTCGTTTTATCCGTTCTCTTGCTCAATGGGGACATTTAATTGGTTATAATGGACTTATTCTCTTCTTTGATGAAGCCGAAAGGGGATTAAGTATCTCTAGCTCCCGTGATAAAAGAAGAGCATTAGATAATTTAAGGCAAATTATTGATGAATGTGGTAATGCCCGATTACCAGGAGTAATGTTTTTCTATGCGGTTACTGACGAGAATTTGATTTTAGAGGGTAGTGGCGGTGTTTATGAAGCGTTGAAACAAAGATTAAGAAGCACTTTTACCGCCACTAATCCAACCGGTGTAAAAATTAATTTAGAAACAATTGAGAAAAAACCGGAAGAGTTTCTATATGAACTTGGTTTAAAACTTGCCCATTTATTTGAAATTGCTTATGATACCACTTTTAACGAAAAGATATTAAAAGCAACAATTGATGTCTTATCAAAAGCCTGCCTAACAACCTTTGCTTTAGATATCAGTTTCCGTAGATTATTTGTCTTAGGAATTATTGAAGCCTTTTTTAGATTAAAAGAAAGAAATTTTAAATCTGCCCTTACCGCCAAGGAGGCGGAAGAAATTTTAAAAACATCCTTAAAGAAGATTGAAGAAGAAAAAGAAAGCGAAATAGAAAGTGAAGAGTTTTAATGGAAGTAACTAAAAGAGTTATTGTTTCTCATCCTGTTTTTGGTGAAGGAGAAGTAATCTCTTCCCGTTTAAATGGTCAAGAACTTTTTGTCCATTTTAATTCAGGTTTAAAACTTTGGGTTTTAAAGAAAAGGCTTCTTTTTATTTCCGAAGTTGATACTTTTGAAAAGAAATTTGATAAGATAAAGGCAAAAAGAATTTGTGAAGCTTTACGGATGGGAATTGTGCCCCGACAAGATTGTGAAGATTTTACTTTCGGTCGGGAAGAAGAGGTTAATATTTTAAAAAAGATAATAAAAAAATTAAAAGAAGGAAAAGGGGATACTTGCTTAATTGAAGGAGAATATGGTAGTGGCAAAACCCATCTCTTAGAATATTTATATCATTCTGCTTTAAAAGAAGGGATTTGTGTTTCTAAAATAACTTTAACCCCTGATGAAGTCTCTCCTCATCGACCCAAAAGATTTTGGAAAGAATTTGTCTTTAATTTAAAATTTCTTAAAAATGACCAAGAGTATGGTTTTCGGGATTTATTAAGACAGGCAACTAATTTAAATCTTTATGATAATATCTTCTTTTCAAAACTTTTACCAAAATTAAAAAATATTGATGAAGGAAGTATCAAAAGCGAAGTATTGTGGCAATGGTTAGAAGGCGAAAGTACCAAAGAGTATGCGGTCTATCTTACCGATAAATTCCGAATAAAAGGGGGAATAAGAATTCCTGCTTTGTATGATTTTTCCACTGCCAGTGATTTCTATTGCTATCTTATCTCTTCGCTTTCTTATATTGCCCACCAATTAGGACTTTACGGGATTTTACTTTTAATTGATGAGGCAGAAACCGTGGCTCATTTATGGCGTTTTCAAGATTTTCTAAAAGGATTAAATTTTCTTTATGGTTTGGTGCGGGTATGTTATAATGACCCAGAATTAAAAAAACTGGATAACCAGATGATTCATAATAAAATGAAACCAACACCTTATATTTATAAAGATGCTTATCTCAGTATGGTGATGGCGACAACTCCATTAACTTACAATTATGAATATATAAGATTAACCACTTTATTTAAAAATAAAATAACTTTAAAGAATTTAAAAATAAAAGATCTTTATGAATGTTTCTATACCCTTTATAACATCTACAAAACTTGTTATCCAAATTTTCAATTATCAGAAAAAGAACAGCGAACAATTTTAGAAGAAGGGATTGAAAGAAGTTTGGGAATTAGAGATTTTTTAAAATTTATTATTGAAGTTTTTGATATTTATCGACATACAAGTTCTTTAGTATTTATTAATAAATAATGGGAAGTGTTAAAGATTTAATAATTATAAAAGAACCAAAAGAAAACCAACCAGGAATTGGTCGTTTTATTTTCTCAGATAGATATTCAGTTTTTGACTGGGGAGAAATGCCTGACAAGATTGAAGATAAAGGAAAAGCCATCTGTCTTGTCAGTGCCTATTTCTTTGAAAAATTGGAAGAAAAGGGTATCAAAACTCATTACTTAGGACTTTGGGAAGATGGTAAGACCAAAAGATTAAAAGAACTCAAGGAACCAACCAATATAATGGAAATAAAACTTCTTCGGGTACTGAAACCAGAAATTAAAGAGGGTAATTATGATTATTCCATATATAAAAAAGAAAAAGTTAATTTTCTCATTCCCTTGGAAATTATTTATCGTAATTCCTTGCCCGAAGGTTCATCAGTTTTTAAAAGATTAAAAGAAGGTAGTTTAAAATTGGCTGATTTAGGGTTAACCGCGATGCCCAAACCTGGAGAAATCTTAGAAAACCCGATTATTGATATCTCAACAAAATTAGAAAAAATTGACCGGTATATCAATTTTGAAATTGCTAAGGAAATTGTTAATCTTAGCGAAAAAGAAATAAAAGAAATAAAAGAAATAACTTTATTTATCAATAAATTAATAACCGAAGAAACCCAGCGAATTGATCTTTTTAATGAAGATGGTAAATTGGAATTTGGCTTTGACGAAGAAAGAAATCTTATATTAGCGGACGCTTTGGGAACTTTAGATGAATGCCGATTCACTTATCAACAAATTCCTGTAAGCAAAGAACTTGCTCGGATTTATTATCGAAAAACTGAATGGTACGAAGAATTAGAAAAAGCCAAAAAAATCGACAAAATAAATTGGAAAACCTTGGTAAAAATTCAGCCGCCTTCTTTACCTTTAGAATTTAAAAAGTTAATAAAGGATATTTATTTAGCCTATTGTAATGAATTAACCCAAAGAAATTGGTTTGATGTTCCTTCGTTAAAAGAAATCTTAGAACAAGTTAAAAAATATCTTTAATTTACTTTTATCAAAATGATTAAAAGTATCTATAAAAACTTATGTCCCAATTGCGGAGGGGAAATAACTTCCGAAAGGTTGATAGCAAATTTACCGTGTAAAAAATGTGAAAAAGAGAGTGGCGAAATAAAAAAAATAAAAGAACTTCAAGAAAAACTGAAGGAGTGGGAAAAACATTTTGAAAAACATATAAAAGGCAAACCTTGGGGACTTCAGACTACTTGGGCAAAAAGAATTTTTACTTTTTCTTCCTTTGCTCTTTTAGCACCCACCGGTATTGGAAAAACTTCTTTTGGTCTATCAATCGCCAGTTTTCTTTTAAAATTTGGTCAAAAATCCTATATCATCGTACCAACTCGCTTGTTAGTGGAACAGGTTTATGAGAAACTTAAAAACTTTGGTGTTAATGAAAAAGATCTTCTTGCTTTCGATGGTGGTCTTAAAAAGAAGAAAAAAGAAAGATTACAAAAGGGAGAATTTAAAATTTTAATCACCACCTCAATGTTTCTTTATAAAAATCAGTCAATCATTCCCAAAGAATTCTCTTTTATTTTTATTGATGATGTCGACTCTTTTTTAAAAACCGCCAAAAATATTGATAAAGTTCTCTATTTATTAGGCTTTGACGAAGAAAGTATCAAAGAAGCAATAAATTTTATTAAATTAAAAGGGAAAAAACAAAAAAGCGAAGAGGATTTGAAAAGAATAGAAGAGATTTCTTCGCAATTAAGAAAAATCAAAGAAAATCTTAAAGGGGTATTGGTAGTCTCATCAGCAACTGCCAATCCTCGTTCTTCCAGAGTAAAACTTTTTAGGGAATTGTTAGGTTTTGAAGTAGGGGTACCGACTTTTTATTTAAGAAACATCGTGGATGTATACACTGAAGAATCTTCTTTAATTGATTGGATAAAAAAATTAGGAAAGGGTGGTTTACTTTTTTTACCCAGTGATAAAGGAAAAGAAAGTATTGAAGAGATTATTGAAATTTTAAAGGCCAATAATATAAAAGCCCTTTCTTATGAGGAAATAAATGAAGAAAATTTGGAACTATATCGTAAAGGGGAAATAGATATCCTTGTGGGTATTGCCAGTTTCCGTAATCCTTTAGCACGAGGATTTGATATGCCCGATGTCTGTCGATATGCTCTTTTTTATGGTGTGCCTAAAATTATAATCTCTCTAAAATTTGAAACTAACCTTTCTCATCTTTTGTGGGCGCTCTCCTCTATTCGGCCTTTTATTGTAAAAAATTTAGGAGAGTATACTCAAAAAATTAACCATTGGCTTTTACAACTTAAAAAATATCAAAATCTGAATGAAGAATTCATCAACCAGAGAGAAAACCTGAAAAAAAAGATAGAACAATTAAGAGAAGAAATTGCCCAATTCTTAACCAAAAAAGAGATAATCGAATTTTTAAAAACTTCTGAAGAGGTTACTTTACGACCAACGGAGGAAGGTTATCTCATGGTTGTTTCGGATGTTACCGGATATCTTCAAGCGAGTGGCCGGGTTTCCCGAATGTATGCTGGGGGAATTACCAAAGGACTTTCTTTAATAATCATTGATGACAAAATTGCCTTTAATCATTTAAAAAGAAAAATAAGATGGTTTAGTGACGAAATAGATTTTCTTCACATAAGCGAAATTGATTTACCGAAAGTTCTTGATGAAATCAATGCCGACCGTGAAAAGATTAAGAATTTTTTAATAGAAAGAAAGATAGGAGAAACTAAGGAAATTTTAAAACCCATTTTAATTATTGTGGAGTCACCAAATAAAGCAAGGACTATTGCTAATTTCTTTGGCAAACCAATAAGAAGAAGAATTGGCGAATATGATATTTACGAGATTTCTTTAGAAGATAGGTACTTAATGATTACTGCTTCTTTTGGTCATATTTTAGACCTTACTACCAATGAAGGTTATTATGGCGTTATCTTAAATGGTGAAATTATTCCCATTTACGAGCCTATTGAAGGAAAAGAGGAAATAATAAAAACATTAAGGAAGGCAGCCTTAGAAGTGGAACAAGTTCTAATTGCAACCGATCCTGATACTGAAGGTGAAAAAATTGGTTGGGATATAAAAGAAATTTTAAAACCATACATTGATGATATTAAACGAATGGAATTTCATGAGATTACTAAAAAAGCGATAATCAAAGCAATCAAAGAGCCAAGAGATTTTGATTTGAACTTAATTAAAGCCCAAATTTTAAGAAGAATTTCTGACCGTTGGATTGGTTTTGAATTTTCTCAATTTCTCCATCGGGCTTTTGGCAAACCCACTCTTTCAGCAGGTCGAGTTCAAACACCCGTTTTAGGATGGATTATTGAAAGAGAGAAAGAATTTAGAAAAAGTATCTATAAAATTTTTATCAATGTTGAAAAAAATAGTAAAAAACTAAGATTAAATTTCACTTTTGAAAATGAAAAAACCGCTCTTGATTTTTATAACAATCTTAAAGAAATAGAAATAGAAAAGATTGGCGAAAGAGAAGAGATAGAATCTCCTTTACCTCCTTATCGGACCGATACCCTTTTAAAAGATGCCAGTGATTTTTACCGTTTCTCCTTACCAAAAACAATGGAACTTGCCCAAACCTTGTTCGAACTTGGTTATATTACTTATCACCGAACTGATTCTATTAGAGTATCAGATACTGGTATTAATATTGCCAAAGAATTTATTAAAGAAGAATTTGGCGAAGGATATTTTCAGAAAAGAACTTGGGGAGAAGGTGGGGCTCATGAATGTATTCGTCCAACAAAGATTTTAGAGCCGGAGGAACTCCGTTCGATGCTTTTGAGTGGTCAAATTGAAGGGCTAACTAAGGAACATATTTTACTTTATGAAATAATTTTCAAAAGGTTTATTGCCAGCCAAATGAAACCAATAAAAGTAAAGATTGTCGATTATTTAGTAAAAGTGCATTATAAGCAAGAAAAAATATCTTTAAGAACAGAGATTATTGAGCCTGGTTGGGATAAAATTTTCAAATTAGATCTCTATCCACCGATGGAAGGAAATTATAATATAGAAAATAAAAAAGAAATCAAAAGACAACCAAAGGCCTATCGTTATACCCAAGGTGAATTGGTTTTTGAAATGAAACAGAAAGGCATTGGTCGACCTTCCACTTATGCTTTAATTATTGAAAAACTATTAGAAAGAAAATATGTTATTGATATAAAAGGATTTTTGGTACCTACAGAATTAGGAAAGGCTGTTTATTCTTATTTAAAAACAATTGACGAAGCGAAAGATTTGCTTTCTGAAGAATTTACACGTAAATTGGAAAACTTGATGGATAGTGTTGAGAATGGCGAAACAGATTTTCAACCAATTCTTTACGATTTATATCGCCAACTTTTAGCAGTTAAAAAGGGTAAATAAATTTTCTAAAAGAAAAAGGCCGGGAATAAATCCCGGCCTATCTTTTTGAGATATCGGGCAACTTTAATGAATTATTAACTTCTTGGTTGCTTGATATTCATTGGCAGCAAACTTGAGAATGTAAATACCGCTGGAAAAACTCTTGACATTAATCACAAAGTACCCTTTATCCGAAGCGGCGCTACAAACAAGTTCACCAAGAGTATTGTAAATCTTTAATGTGGCTTTAATATTAACTGGCAATGTATAAGAAACTTTGAGATAATTTTTTGTCGGTATCACAGTTAATGCGAAGTTTTTTAAACTTGTCGTCCCAATTTGAATTCCCTTGTTGTCCGAAGGAACAGTATTTGCTAAGAATTTATCCGCAGGTATGTATAACCAGAACTCATTAATTCCGTTGCCGATAAAGGCAAAAAGACCTTTGGCTTCTTCTGAATAGGTTAAGGCACCGCCACCTTTTACTTTCTTAGAAGGCGTACCTGTTGGTTGACCAACATCTTCTCTAATCATCCAGGTATCTTTTCTGAGGTCGTAAGCAAAGAATTCTAAGGTATTACCGCCTTTTAAAGCATAAATTAGATTATCGTTAGGATTATAAGCACCGGCACTTCCTTCCTTTGCCTTCTTTTTCTTTTTAGTTGAACCAAATAATGGCATCTCTTTCTTTTTAACTCCTTGGCCACCGATAGGTATCATATAAAATTCATTTATTTTGCCGCCAACTCTTAATCCGTAAATCGTATCATTAACATAAACAATCCACGAACCAGTCTTCCATTTATTCGCTGGTAAAGAAGGTGGATTACATTCTTCAAATTGTTCAGTATAAATATTAAACCGTTTCCATTCGGCATTATTAGAACCACAAATCACATAAACAAAGGAGTCACCATCAAATGTCATTGAAGAGCCTTTTATTCCTTTAGAAAAAGGAACCTCATATTCTTTCCAAGAATCTCCTTCCGGATAATAACGCCAAAATTCCTTAGTATTATTTCCTTTTACAATATAGAGATATTTACCATCGGTAGTAATTGCTGCTCCTTTTTTCACATTCTTTTTCTTAGGAGTAAGAGAGGAAAGAGGAACTTCGCTTTTCTTTTTCCAACTATCGCCATTTACATAATAAGCCATTAAATCTCTCGTATTATTTCCAATCAAAGCATAAACCTTATCACCCAAGGCACCCAAGGCACCGCCACTTTTAACTGGTTTTTGAGCACCACTTACATCTTGTTTACGATACCAACCACCAACTTGAGGAATAGAGGTAGCCACTTTAAAATTACCAATAATTGAATCGTTATTCGGATTCATATCGGTAAGAGCGGTCTTGATAATTGTTTTAAATTCACCAGTATCATTACAATTATAAGAGCGGAAATTTAACAATACTTCTTGCGAGGGCTCTACCGTTTGATAGATTGAATCAATATAAACCAAATTATTATCTTTATCATAGATTCTAAAGAATGTCCAGAAAGAGACACTTAACTCACCAAAGTTTTTAACCTTACCCGAAACTGGTTTTGTTGTGCCAACTTGAATTATGCCCGTTGGCGAAAGAATCTCGGTAGCACCAACGTCTAATTGACCACCCCAGAAAATACCGTCAACACAATCATTTTCTGAATTCATATCGCCATCAGTTGTTGTCCGAAAATAGATTTCGTGAATCCCCAAAGAAATTATAATTGTGTCAAAAGTAATAGTTATCTCTTCGTAAGGCTCAAGATGTTCAACAGGTATTTCCCGCATATATTCTAAGGTAGGAATTGAGCATTTCACCAGAACATTGTACTCATCTAAATTTCCGTAGTTCTTTAATTTACATTTTGGTTCAATTTCCATTCCCACTGAATAACCACCAACTGGTTGGATAATTTCACTAATACCAACATCCTTCCAATAGACGAAGATAAATACTTCCGAAGTATCATTACTTCTATTTTCGTCTAAATCGTAATTAGTGATACCCTTTACTACAAAATTGCCCACAGTTTGTGGTATCCAGGTATCAAACTCAACAGTTATCTCTTCTCCAACTGGTAAATTTTCAATCTCTCTTTCACTGTTGTAAACCATATTACCTAAACTATCATAAATTCGGAAATAAGCAGGAAAAGTTGCTGAAGAAGTACCATAATTCTTAACAACCATTTTCGGTTGTAATGGCAATTTGGGAATATTACCAACTGGCTCAAGAATCTCCTTCACACCAACATCTCTAAAACTACCTGAAAAAGTAGCAGAAGCAGAATCGTTACTTAAATCCATATCGCCTTCGGTTGTCACCATAAAGTAAACCTGATAAGTTCCAATAGGAATAGTAATCTGGTCAAAAGTAACTTCTCTTTCTTCATAAGGTGCAAGATTATCTACCGTCTCTACATCATAATATCCTTCTAAATCAGGTATTGAGCACCTTACTGCAATATAAGATTCAGGAAGATTTCCAAAATTTTTCACCTTGCACTTCGGTTCAACTTGGGTTCCTGGCAGATAATTGCCAACCGGTTGAATAATCTGAGAAATACCAACATCTTTCCAATAGACAAAAATATTTTTGATTAGAGTATCATTTCTTGGATTTATGTCACCTGTTAGATAAACTATCCCAATTATTGTAAATTGACCAACCGTATCAGGTGTCCAATCAGAATAAATTAAAGTTATTCCTTGTTCCGGTATTAGACCAGAAACTTCTGTTGATTCGTTATAAACCAAGTTACCCTCAGAATTATAAATTTGGAGATAGGCAAAAAAATCTTCGCAAGAATTTCTGCCACAATTTTTAACAGCCATTATTGGTGTAATTGTCTGCTTGGGAACTGTATCCTCCGGAGAAATAATTTCTAATACACAGACATCATAATCATAAGTAATTGCCTTTGCAAATTTCAAAATGAAAGCATCACGGGTAGCTTGACTGTTTAAGGTATCTTGATAATAAGCACTTCCACCAGGATTTAAAGTTGGAAAATCTGTTGACATAGTTTGACCGGTAACAAAGAAATTACCTGAATCATCTACCGCAACTGACCAGCCAATATCTTCATTGCCTCCGCCATAAAAAGTTGCCCATTGACGAATACAATTATCGGTAAATTTTAAAAGAAATATATCCTGGCCTCCGTTAAATGTGCTGTCATAATAAGCACTAAGACCAGCATTATAGGTTGGAAAATCCGTTGATTGAGTATAACCTGTAATATAGATATTTCCTGAATAATCAGCATCAATTGCATAACCATAATCGTGGTCGTCTCCGCCATACAAAGTTGCCCATTGCCTTACACCACTATTATTAAATTTTAATATAAATGCATCTCTCGCCCCACGAAGTGTTCCTTGAAAGTAAGCTCCAGGATTTGAAGATTGTTGAAGAGGGAAATTAGTAGATGTTGTATGACCAGTTATAAAAATATTTCCCAAGGTATCAAAAGTAATGGAACGACCTTCTTCATTGGCAATATCACCGTAATAGGTTGCCCAAATTCTTGCTCCATTATTAGCAAATTTCAAAATAAACGCATCGTTGTATCCAGCATTGGAACTTTGATAATAGGCACCACCGCCTGGATTTTGGATTGGGAAATTGGCTGATGCGGTATAACCAGTAAGAAAAATATTTCCCAAATTATCAGCAGAAATTGAATATCCACAATCATCACCAGTTCCACCATAATAAGTTGCCCATTGCCTTACACCACTATTATTAAATTTTAATATAAATAAGTCAAGCCCACCTGCTCTTGAACCTTGATAATAAGCACCACCGCCTGGATTATAAGTTGGGAAATTATCGGCACGTGTGGCTCCGGTAACAAAAACATTGTTTGAATCATCAATAGCAATTGAATATCCATCGTCATGATGGGAACCCCCATAATAAGTTGCCCAAAGCCTTTGACCATTATTATTGAATTTCAATATAAAAGCATCTCGGTGAGGAGAGGGTCTTGAACCTTGATAATAAGCACCACCGCCTGGATTATAAGTTGGAAAATTATCGGAAGTAGTAATTCCAGTAATAAAAATATTACCTAAGTTGTCAACAGCAATTGAATAACCTTCTTCGCCACCGCTTCCGCCATAATAAGTTGCCCAAAGCCTTTGGCCATTATTGTTGAATTTCAATATAAATAAATCATTAGCACCGCCTATTGTTCCTTGATAATAAGCACCACCGCCTGGATTTTGGAGTGGAAAATTGCCAGAATTTGTATACCCAACAATAAATACATTTCCATTATGGTCAGTAGCAATCGCCCGACCATAATCGTGACCACTTCCGCCGTAATAAGTTGCCCAAATAAGCGAGAGTGGTGGGTCAATAATAAGTTTCTCTTTTCTCTGCCACTTTTTAACTTCAAAAGAAAGTAATCCATCTTCCGAACGATAGAAGACATCTGTTTTTTTATTACCTTCATAGGCGATAATCTCGCCATCCTTTATATTGCCAAGTGGTGTTTTCAAAAGAAGTTGTTTATTATCTACTATCTCCCAATCCGCATATTTTACCTTTATTTTGATATCTTCTGGATTTGCCTGTGATGAAACTTCAAACTCGTGATGAATTACTCCATCTTCGTATTTCCATACCCAATCAATACCAGGATAAATATCTTTAATCCTTACTTTCTGATAGGTCTTCACAAAAAGAATTCCATCAGGACAATTGGGTAGGTAATAATTAGCATATCCCGGAAGTTCCTCTTCGTAAATAATTTTCTGTTTATCAATAGTAGCACCAATTAATTCCAAATCAATTCGCGCATAATGTAATTTCGTCTCATCATCGGTATCTGCCATCTTTACATTTTCTGCTACCCTTTCTAAATGATAAATTACATAACTGACGCCATCTTTTCTGATGAAAATTCCCAAGTTGTTATCTCTCGCTTTCAAAAGGACATCATTAACCCTTTCTCCATTGAAATCACCAACCTGACCAAGATTTTCCTCAAAACCACCAGAAGAGAAATAACAACCCTCCATTCTCTTTTGGGGAATAGAAGGATTTAAAAAAGCAAAAACTCCAATAAAGATAAGTGAAATCAAAATAATTACTCGCATTTTCACCTCCTAAATTCGTTTTAATCAGGGTGAAATTTTAACTTATTATTTTAGTCAGCTACCACCCCTTTTAACTGACTAAATTTTAACTGAACTTATGCCCAGTCCTCAGTTAATATTGATTATATTATACCAGAATTTTTAAAAAAGTCAAGTAAAAATTTAAAAAATTTTAGTAAAATTTTCTTCTTATTTTTCAATAACTTATAAAAAATAGATTTTTCAATCGTAAACTTATGGAGTAGGGGGTATATTATAATTAAGGATTACATATCTTACAAGGTTGATAGCCCTTTTTTAATGCCTCTTCTTTGGAATTAAAATAAACTTTGTTTGCGGGATTTATTTTCTTTGCCCATTGGCAATCGGGCAGATGAAACTTTAAGGTTTTTGAATTACCGATATAAATTAATTTTTTCTCTATCGGCTTTTCTTCCCAAAAAGGATTAGATATTTCTGAGGATTTAATTTCTTCAATTTTTATTTTTAAATTCTCTATCTCTCTTTTTAAAGATACATTTTGAAAATAGATAACAATCAAAAGAAAATTTAATATTAAAAGTAATAGTTTAGAAAAGTTATCCATAAGTCATCTAAATAATATTTTTTATCCTCTCCCAAATCTTAGATTTTCTTTGATATTCGGGATATTTTGAATAAATCTCTTTTAATAATTGTAATAAAGTATATTTCTGATATTTGGTTTTTAATTTAACTATCTCTTTTATGAGATTCTTATCAATTTTATTAATAATATTGATTATTCTTTGGGCTTCTTTTAAACCTTTTTCAGTTAGTCGGTATTCACAAATCACTTCTTCATCAAAATAACCAATTATCTCTTTCTCAATTTCAGAAATCTTTAATTTGGGATGTAAAATTTTCTTTACCAATCCCTTTTCTATTAAATCTTCTAAATCCGTATAAATCTTCTTATCAAAAGGACCTAATGAATAAGGAAGAAAACGGTAATAATTTTTGAAATATTTATCAATATTCAACTCCCTTTTTAATAAAAACAAAAACTTCATTAATCGAGTTATGCCAAAAACCTTATTAAAAATTGCCAATAATAAAATAATGAAATCGGCTCTTTTTATCTCCTCTTTTTTCTTTATCCTTTCTTTTATCTTTTCCCAAATTTTTTCTTTCTCTTTCTCGCTCAGAATTTTCATCTCGCCAATTGCTTTGAGAAATTTCTCAGTTTTCTTTTGGATAATAATCTCCTCTTTTATTATTTCAGGCAGATTATTTATCTTTTCCTCTTCTTCCATAATTGAAAGAAGATAATCAATCTTATCCTCTTCTAATTTCTCAAAAACTTTTCTAATCTTTCTCTTCTCCTTTTTGAGGAAAAAGAGTAAGAGATATTCATTTGGTTTTAGGTATCTTTTTAGATTATCCCAATCTTCTATTATCAAAAAAGTTTTTCCGTCAAAAAGATAGACGGTAAATTTCAATTTCCTAAAAATCTCTAATAGTGAAAGGTTTTCATAAGAAGCCGCAAGATAAAATAAATTCCTTTTCTTATCCAAAAAAGGTTTTGCCTTTTTTAGAAAATCAAAATCACCTTTTATCAAATAAACTTCCGGCACCGCTACCTCCTTTTAAAATATTTATCCCTCATTGATTTGGGTGTTCTTTCGTAGATAATTCTTCTGAGTTTAAAAATACTTTTCTTTATTGCTCCTTCGCTGGTATTTTTCTTTTGGGCAATCTCTTTTATTTGATAACCTTTTAAAAAATATAACTCATAAATCTCATAAAGATTTCATTCAAAAACTTCTTGGCAATCTCATTTGCTTTATCATATTCACTTCTTTTGATAAAAAGTTCTTCTTGGCTTGGTGAATTATTTGGAATATTTTCATCTAATGGTAAATCCCTATTTCTTTCCCTCACATAATCAATCGCGATATGTTTGGCAGTAGTTATTAACCATCCACAAATTGTCTTACTTTTTAATTTAACAAAGGGATTCCATTTACTAAATTTCTCAAAGGTTTCGGCAACCACATCTTTTGCTAAATTTTCATCTTTTACTATTTTCAATGCCTTATTAAAAATTATATCAGAATATTCCCTAAAAATCTCTTCCAAAAATTTTTCCTTATCCATCTCTTCCTTCATAAAATAAACTAAAAATTTTAACAATCTACCACCTTTAATAATAAGATTAAAAATTTAATAGTCAAAAATTAGAAATAGAAAATGAAATTACTTAGTAATTTAAAAGTTAAAAGAAAATAATCTTACTTTTTATTTTTCCTTTATAAACTTATCCAAATTTAGAAATGGGTCAATATTTAAATCTATTATCTCCTCTATCTCTTTATCTTCAATCGCTTTTACCTGAGTTTGAAAATCTTTATAATAAGTGATAAAAATATTCACATCCTTTTTTGCCTTTTCTATTATGGGATAGATAAAATAAGGGCTATGGGTTGAGATAAAATATTGGTTATCATTCTCATCCAAAGCAATCTTCTCAGCAAGAAGTTTTGTATAATGAGGAAAAGAATGGGCTTCTGGCTCTTCAAAAATGAGTATTGAATTCTCATTAGTCTCTATTGCTACCAAATAAAAAATAATCCTTTGTAAAGTATAAGAAAGAAGCGAATAGGGATAGGCAATTACTACATCTTCAATTTCTTTTTGGACTTCAATACTTTGCTCATTAGGTTTCAAAACAATCTTCAATTCGAAGGGCTTAACTAACTCGTTAATTCTCTTTCTTAAATCCTTATTCATCAACAAGATCTCCAATAAATTATCTCCGCGTGGTGGCAACAGATAGGGCTCTCGTAAGGCAGTAGAAAAATAATTAATAACCTCAAATTTATAAAATTTAAAAGGATTTTTCTCAGCAGATAATAATCTACCATCTACATAATCTTGAAAATTAAGAGAAAAGGAGAAAAATAAATTATCTCCTTTCCGACATTCGCCAACAAAAGTATCAACAGCAAATTTCAACTCCAATTCAAACTCATCAGCCCCAATAAAAATTGGTTTTTCAATCTCATTATCATAAAAAAGATTAGTGGTTGTTTCGTAACGGATAAGTTTCTTAAAAGGATAATCCGAACCCAAAATAAAGGGAAAGGAAAAAATTCCCACACTTTCCAAAATGTTTGATTTACCGGTATTCGGCTCACCAATAAAAATATTTACTCTTTTACAATCCAACTTCAATTCCCTTATTGACTTAAAATTCCTAATTTCCAAATTTTTAATCATACTACTATCTTATCTAAAATATCTTATTTTATCAACAATTATATATATTATATCAAATTCTCAAAACTTTTAATACTGGTTTAATATATATTTTTTATCATCTTCGTTTTAAATTTAAAATTAAAAAGAGAACATCTTAGGGAGATTATTATTTTTTCTGGATTTTTCTTTTAGGTAAAATACTATTCAATACCGGAAGTTCCCCATATTCCTTAAAATAATTCTTTAAAGTTTTCTCTTCTTCTTTTTTAATTTGATTTTTACATAATCTTTTAAAAGAATATTCTAACCGCCAGTTACTTCCATACTGTGTTTTAAAATTTCTTGTGCTTTTTATTAAATGAAACTTCTTTCCCTCACTATGAGGAGATATATTTTTTTCTACAGCCCTTCTAAAGTTATTCAATCTTCTTTTTAAATTTTTTGTTCTACCAATCATTAGAATGCCGTTTTTATCTTTCTTTAAAAAACGGGGTATAGCGATTGGTTTTCCTTTATGATTTGACAAACGAATTTTATAAATAGCACTCTTCTCATAAGAACATGGCTCTTTCTCAAGATCCTTCCATTGACTCCATTTATTCTTCCGTTTATCCATTTTTATTTAAAATAATATAAGAAATCTTTTTAAAAGTCAAATATGTAAAGATTAATAAAAAAATTTTTACCATATGTGAAAGCTTCTTACTAAATATAAATTTGGTAATTTGTGAAAAAAGAAAACGAACTTTTTGATGGAAAAGAGTAAGAATATTGGTTTTGCCATTTTTATTTTGGATCTTTAAGAATTTTCGCAAAGAAAAATATAAAGAATTGGCTCTAACTCTGCCTTGGAGATTAGGGCTTAATAAATAAAGAGTAATAACTTATAATTACTCCAATTAGTTATGTTTTTAAATTCTTATATTCTACCAGTTTTAATCTTAATTAAGAAAGATACTGATTTTTGAGTATTTCCTAAAATATAAACATAAGGATTTTTAGGTTGATGTATCTTTACCTCTCTTCTCATATAACCTTCTTACACTCTTTAACTATTTCTTAACAGATTTACCTAAATAATTTAATTCTAATATAAAAGGAATTATAAAAAGAAATATAAAAGCCTTAAATAATTTGAATGATTATTTTATAATCTAATTTATTTTTTATTGATTTCTTGATTGTTAATTTTAATCATTATACCTTTAAAAACTAAATTAAAGACTAAATTCTATAATATCTCCTATACTGCCCCCTTTTTAATAGGGGGTAAAATCCTCCTGTTCTATTAACATAGATTTTAGAAAATATATAAAAGGTATATTTATTTAGCCATTAAATAAGAAAATAATAAGACGTTAAGCACCTCCTTTTTAAGTTTGTTTTTCAATACCCTTTTCTTAATTGAATTACCTAAATCTAATGCTATTTTTGTCCCATAATACCAATACTCTAATCTCCCGTAATCACAGCCTAATAACTTTAGGTTTCCCATAAGATATTGAGATTTATTAACATAGATAATTATAACCCCTTTATTCTTATCTATTCTCCCCATATATATATGACGAAAAAATACCCCTAAAGGTTACCACTTTTTTTAATAAAAAATACTCAAAGAGATAAAACCAAGAAATAGGTAAATATGACTATTATTTCGTTTCGCTTTCTAAAATTTGTTTTATCTGCTGTTTTAACTTGGGAAGTTCTTGTTTAATGATATACCAAGCAATTGATAGACTTATACCGAAATATTCATGAGCAATTCTGTTTCTGAAATCAATTATGTCTCTCCAAGGAATTTCGCTATACTTATTTTTTATTTCTTCAGGAATATTTCTGGATGCTTCACCAATTATTTCTAAATTCCTTACCACGGCATCAATTGTTTTGCTATCATTTTTAAAATCATCGAATTGAAAATCTCCAATATATCTTTCAATCTTTTCAATACACTCTAAAATATCTTCTATGTATAATTTCCAGTTTCTCTTAGACATAGATTAGTTCCTCCATTATGTATTTCCGCCGATTTGGTTTAATCGCATCAAAGGTCACTAAATCAACTTTTGTTCCCAATATTTCTTCCAGAAACCTCGCAAGACGGAAAAATTCAAAACCCACCGGTTCACTAAATTCAACTAAAATGTCAATATCGCTTTTTTCGTTTTGTTCATTCCTAACATATGAGCCAAAAATGGCAATACTTTTTACTTTAAATTTTTCTTCTAATTCTTTTTTATGCTTTCTAATAATCTTTATTATTTCTTCAATATTTTTCATATTTAAACAACCCTATATTAATATTATATTTTTCCCTAAAAAAATCAAGTTCTATCAAAAAGGACTTTCCCGCTTTAATATTTATATAGAAAGAAAAAATAAGGAAAAATTCTATTGTTAAAGTATTGTAAATTTAATGAGAGATATCTTTATCCTTTAATTCTATTGCTCCTTTTAAATGTCTCTCAAATCTTAAAAGGTTTTCAATAAGTTTCATTCCAAAACCTCAGATTTTATAAATTGGTAAATCCTTGAATATTCTAAATATTTTCTAAGAACCGATAGTTTTAATTCTAAAATATAAT
>JBDRVE010000023.1 GCA_039801725.1 candidate division WOR-3 bacterium
GTTTATATATAAAGTCATATCTTCTATTGCTTCTTCTATATAACCATACATAACTTACCTTCCTCTTAACATTAAATATGTTTTTAAAAGTTCTCGTGTTTCAGGTGACTTTGTAATCCTATAAACAGTATAACCTAAAACACCTAAACCAGCAATAATAATGAAAGGTAAAAGTTTTAATCCAGTAGGTATTGCTTTTGCTGTCTCAGCGGCAGCTTCTACTATTGATTGCAATATCTTCACTATAAAGTTGACTATACCTCTTAAAGTATCAACTAAACCTTTTGCTACACTATATATCTTGTCAAAAATATCTTTATCTGCTTCTATATCTTTTAGTGTACTTTCTACTGAATTTTTAACAACCCTTAAAAGATTTTCAAAGATATAGACATTGTTATTTTCAACTCTTTTTCTTTTCTCAAGCGTATTAATTTGATAGTCAAGATTATCAGCAACCTGTTTCCAGTATTTACCTGTTAACCCTTTCTTTATAGCCTTGAATACTATACCACCAAATATATCAGTCCATTTCAATTGTGATTTCTTTAAAGCATCATCTCTTGCCTTTATTAGTAATGCTTTTAACTGATTATATTCATCAATTGACATTTTAACTTCTTTTAGTTTCATTTCTTTTTTCTAAAAGCAAATATTGATATAAGTGTTACACCAACTGCTCCTAAACCTATTGGTAATAAGTAAGGTTTTATCCTCTCAAAGAATGGTACTTCTTTTGTAACTTCTTTTTCTCCTGGTTCTGTTTCTGGTGGTGTTACTGGTTTTTCAGGTTCTCCTTCCTTAGGTTTTTCAGGTTTTTCTTTCTTAGGTTCTCCTTCTTTTTGTTTTTCTTTCTTTTGTTTGTCTGCTATAGTTATATCAGTTAAATATTTTGAAAACTCATAGAAAGCGTTTTTAGTCTCTGATGTAACATGAAGAGAAAGAGGACTATGTTTTTTTGTTCTGTGATAAATGTTTCTCCTCAAAATGCCAGATATGGATGTACTTAAATTCATAATATCATTATCAGAAACCTGGTAAGTATCTTTCTCTTTTGTCGGTTTTAACTTATATCTGATAAAGTCATCAACTACTTTTTTTAATGCTTCTACATGCTTAGATGGTGCTACAATTCCTTTTGTTTTTCTATATAATTCGTTATAAGTCTTATCATAAAATAGAGCATCAGCACATCTTTTCTTAAAAGCCTCTATTGTATCTATAAAATTTTTCCTAACAGTTATCATATTTCACCTCCATCTAAGTTTTTCTAAAATCAACATCAAAGAAAAAACTATAAATAAAATAATCTTCATAATAAGTAAATCACCTCTTTCAGCAAAAATATAACCTGTACCAAAGAAACAGCCAAGGAATGCATGTAAGAAATCAACCCATTCTGGCTTAAACTTATCAATTAAATAGTAATTCCTTAAAACACCACAGATATCATGAAGGAATGAAGTAAGCATTATAATCAGAAAAGCAGTATCAGGTCTAAAAATAACACTTAAAGCAACTGCAAACATTCCATATAAAGATACTTTTGCAAGACTAAACTTTTTCATATCAGTAAGATGAAATTATATAATAATTTGTTCCATCACTTATAACTGAAACACATTTCCACTGTGATGATAACCTGAAATTTGAAGCACCATCAATAGTCCCACTTGCAGGAACTACATAAACATCATTGCCAGAAGTATCAATCTTTTTTACAATATAAACCCTACCTGCAACAACTGGAAGTGTTATAGTTCTTGCTCCTCCTGATGCATCAACAAGTATCATATAATCACTATCAGTTGCTGTGTAATTTACACTTACTGTTCTAACAGGTAAACTTATTGATCCTGCAACATGTAATCTACTTTTAGGGTCACTTGTTCCTATACCAACATTACCTGTGTATCTTATTCTCATTCTTTCAACTAAATTCTCATTCTCTATACCATCTCCATCAGTATAAAATGCAAGATCTCCATTATAAGCACCAACATCTATACCTCTGATTGCTGCCAAAGACCACCCACCAGGAGCTAACCCTTGAAATCTTATACCAGACCAATTATATGCACCTGATGGTGATGCTAATTTTATTAAGTCATCACTCATACCAGCATATATCACTAATTTTTTATCAGGTAATGCTCCTATACCTAATCTTTTATTTGTATTATCCCAGTATAAATTATTATCACCACCAATTGCATCAGGGGAAGTCCAAAAAGCAACCTGACCTTCATTACCATTACCTCTAACACCTTCATCAGGTAATGGCATAAATGCTCTTATCTCTGGCTCCCATTTTAGAACATAACCTGCATATGGTTCATCTCTTACCCTTATAGCCCATGAATTAATAAATAAATCACCCTGTATTCTTGAAGAGCCATTAACATCAAGCCTGTAGGCAGGTGAAGATGTTCCTATACCAAGCCTATTGTTTGTGTTATCCCACCATAGATTGTTATTTCCGCCAATTGTATTAGAAGAAGTCCAGAAAGCAATTTGTGTTGGTGAACCTGAACCACCAACTCCAGCTCCTATATCTCTTAAAGTTGCTACAGTATCCCATTTTGTTCCTCCTCTATAAGCAAGCCTACCACTTGAAATGTTATAGACTAAAGTTCCTTCCCATGCTTTGAATGGTTGTGACTTTCCAGGTCCTTTAGAAAATATAACAACAGTATCTAAATGTATACTGGATGCACATGGTAAAACAAGTGGTAGAAATAATTTTGTTCTACTTTCAAATGTTCCCCCTATTAAATCGTGTAAGTATGCATTATCTTTGACATATAAGAGTTTGCTAACAAAGAGTGAGTCAACATTCCATGTATGTGCTAACTTTTTAGTTTTTGTCATCTGTGTCATTAAACATAAGATTAACAACAATTTCATACTTTCACCTCCTCCATTTCTTTTCTTAAAATTTTGATTTTAGCACCACTTTCAATTATCCTATGTAAAATTAAATCTTGTGCTAATCTATCTATCTCTGAACCTATAATATATCTTTTCTCATCTATACAAACAGGTATTATAGTGCCTGAACCAAGAAATGGGTCATAGACAATACCACCAGGTGGACATAATGCTCTTACCATTATTCTTAATATTATCTCTGGTTTTTGTGCTAAATATCTCAATTTTTTACTTGCTCTACCTTCTTCAACAACATAGAAATTTAAAACACGATTATCAGGGAATAAGTCAATAACACTATTTGCATCAAAATAAGGCTTATAATCATCTAATTTAAAAATTGAAATATATTCACAAACATCAACAAACCTATTCTGTGGTTTATCCTGAAAAACACCTTTACCACCTGGCTTATGTTTTAAAACATAAACAAAAAATTGATTTAACTTAAATCCATTCTTAATAGAACATACAAGTAAAGTTGGAAACATCTTTAAATTATGAAAAATAGCAACATTACCATTTAATTTTATTACTCTGCTAAAAATATTAAACATCTCTTTACAAAATTCAAGATAAGAGCTATAATTACCTTTTAGTAATAAACTTGTTTTACTTTTATCCCTTAAAAGAGCAATTTCTTTATCTCTGAATGACCAGGGTGGGTCAGTTAATATTAAATCAACTGACCTATCTGGTATCATATCTGCAAACTCCTTATAATCACCAAAATAAACAGCATTATAAAGCATATAAAACTCCTTCAATTCTAACACTTAAAAGAAATGGATAACCTCTTAAAACTTTTAATAACTCACCATATTTAGGAAGTGTTAATTCCCTAAATGCTGCCATACTTGGTTCAATTATAAGCCTTACTTCATTTGTAAAGTTTAGTGGTTCTTCAAGTGTTATTGGTCCTTTATTTGGCATAATCAAAACATGTGGATATATTTTATCTCCTTTATCTGCTAATCTGAAATATAAATCACCAAGAAAATAATCATAAAAAATAGTTGTCTTTATATCTATTAAACTTAAATTAAAATTATAACCTTCTTTTACCTCTAATAGAGGGAAACTTAATTTTTCTGGTTTTGTCTCAAGTATAAAATTTAAGTCAAGGCATATATAATAACTTGTCCTAATCATAGCGGTATTGTTGTAACACTCTCAAGAATTATATCATAACTTTGTGCTACATTAACCTGTATAACTATGAAATAAGCAAGCATTTCCTTACCAGGACCTATAATCTGTGAGTGTATTAAATTGCCTGGTCCAATTGATACAGATCTTATCAGTTCAAGATTTTCTGTATAATAATTAAGATAAAGTAAAAAATTGTTTACTGATTTTACAGTTAAATTTAAGATGTCAAAACTTGAAGCAGGTATAACAATTAAAGCCTCTGTATTCGGTTCTGTCACAACTATATCTTTTAAAGCATAAGTAAATATTGTTCTCATTTACTTCCTTTAACTTGTTCTTTTATATATTTAGATAGGTTCTCAATAAATTCATCAAATTCTTCTGCAGGTCTTATATGTTTTATACCAAGATTTGAATAAATTATCTCTATCAATCTATAAATACCCCATAATGTACCAACAACACCTGACATCGTTAACACAAATTTAATCGCTTTCTTAATATATTCATACGTGTACATATTCAAGCAAGATATTTATAGGAGTAATCTTACTATCTGGAGGAAATGTAGCATTATAATCAGATATTGATTTTTCAAGATTTATCTGTAAATGTTCATAAACAGTTTTGCTAACAAGTCTACCTATATAGATACCTTTTAAAACATGTCTTACTCCATCCTGTAAATCACCAATTAACTGCCTTAAGGACATATGCTCAAGCTCATAAAAGGCAAACTTACTTCCTGATAGTAATAGTTGTCCCCTTATCTCATAAGGTAAAGGACCAGTTACTATACCACCATAAGGTGTTTCACAAACTGGTAAGAATTCTTCAACAATAGGTGGTCCTTCAGTTCTCCTACCACATAGAAAGCCTAATGATACCAATCTACCTGCTCTTTCAACTTTTATTGTATATGTTGGTGTTGTATAAGGTATTTCTTCAACTCTTAATCTTGTAAATTCAAGTGAATCAATATTTTTACTTTCAAGATATTCTTTTATCTGCTTATCAAGTATGTAATTACAATAGATGAGTAATTTACCGTCAAAAGTTAAACTTGGATTATCATCATTCCTTCTTGGCATAAACCTTAAGAGTGAACCTTTTGCAACTAAAAACGGTCTCACATATTTGAAAACTGGTGCTTCTTGATGTTTAACATTAACAAATCTTCTATCAAGCAACATTAAAGGCATATTTGTGATTATTATATCTGTATTGTTTACTTTTAAATCAAATCTGCTATACCTATAAGAAATTAACTTATCAAGTGATGGATAAGATAGAGATTCAATTCCTAAACCACGAACTATTATATTTTCATGTATAGGATAGTCTTCATTAGGTTTTAAAACTAAAATTTTCATAACTCAACACCATAAAGCCCAGGGGAGGTCTTCCCTCCCCTGGGGTTAAGAGATTATCCACCTATAATCCTTCTTGTAGCCCTTCCGTAAAGGTATGGTATGATTGTGAAGTCAGTTGCGTTTGCACCAAGTGAAGGGAATGCCTCACTTGTTACAATTATGAGTGAAAGTTTATCCTTTGAGGAAATAGATATGTAGTTTGCCTTAATGAGGTCACCAAGTTCTCTCGGCTTTGAAGGTTCAAGCTCATAGATTGTTATCTTTGAGCCACCTGCTTCTGTTACCTTTGTGTCAATTACAGGTGCTATATCCTTGAAAGGAATTGTGTAAATATTTGTATCATTAACCCTTATGATGCAGATACTCTTTGTTAATGCCTGTAATGCTTCTTTGTATCTGTATGCATCATCCGTATCTTCAAGTACAGCAGGTTCAATATCAAGCTTTAAAGCAATAAAGGTGATAGGAGTTTTGAAGTAGGGCTCTGGTACATTTGTGATAAGTCCATCAGGGTCAGGTTCTTTATCAAAGAAGATTACCCTGCTTTTACCAGCAAAATCCTGTGCATAACTCTTTTTGTGATAGAAACCTTTTGAGACAGAAGCACCTTCTCTTGTAACAAGTAATCCTTTTCTTGCTGCTGCGGCAGCCTTTATTGCTTCAGTTGCCTGTTTTGCAGCTATCTTTTCAGCAGAGGTTGGTGTTAACGGAGTAAGAGTTGGTCTTACAGGTCCTGTATAAGGTCTTGGAGTTACAGGTCTTACTGTGATAGGTGTTGCCTCTGTTGGGAGGATTTCCTCCTCACCAGGCATTGCCTCCATAGGGACAAATATATATTTGTCCCCTCTTTTCACTATTTTACCTTTCATCTCCATGTTACCTCCTTTCACCCTGACGTCGTGTCAGGGTATTTTTTATTATTCCTCAACACCTTGTATTTCAATTTCTTCTTTTTCCTCTGGTGATTCAATAACTATTTCTTCACCTTTCATTGCTTCTTCTGCTAATTCTTCATATTCTTCCTCAACTTTACCTGTAGATTCAAAGCCTGGAGGTGTTTCAATTATCAAAGTTCCCTGTGATGTTAATTCTTCATAATATTCTTTTGGAACAACTAAGTTACCTTCTTCATCAACTTCAAGTCTGTCAAGGTCAACAACAAAATCGCCCTGACCTACATTTTCAACTTCACCTGTTGGTTTTGCAGCACCTTTCTTTAATTCTGCTTCAAGTTCTCTTATTCTTTCAGCGTTAGGTGTAGGTAAAAGATTACCAAATAATGCTTCCATTATATCCCTGTATATACTCATTGTATAAGCAACCCTTACTTTATTGAAGAAAGCATTACCCTTAAGGAATGTGTTGAAGACATAGTTAATTCCAGCATAATGAACTGCTCCTGCTAATAGATTATATAAAATCTTTTTCCAAGTAACCTTATCTGCATCTGCTCCAAAAGGTAATTTTGCAAGTTTTCTTATTCCCCAACCAGCCCATGATTCAGCAAAGATTCCAAGTCCACCAGGTATTAACCAGTCAATACCAAAGAGACTTATCACATCTATTTCACCTACACTTTCAAAAGCACCAAGTGTTGCAAGTGCTTCTGTTATAGCCCTTGTTTCCTCAGGAGGATACCATTCTGCCTTTTTTGCTTTTATTGCTTCACTGAGTTTTTCTTTTACAATTTGACCTTCAGGTGTAGACCAAACATCTATAAGTGCTTTTCTTAAAATAGGATAAAACTTTCCACCTGCTTCAGAAGCCCAAGCACCTTTTACTGCACTCCTTAGTGCTTTTTTGAATTCTTCACTATAAACAGGTGGTGTATATCCCTTTGGATATACTTGTTCAATTGCTTCTGCTATTTCGTCAAGCGCTTCAAGTTCTGTAATTGTTGCTTCTTCACGATACACTTTTGCTCTTGCAGCCTTTACTGCTCTTGATAAGACTTCTCTGAAAGCTTGCCCTTCTGGTGTAAGCCATGCTGCTTTAAGTGCCATTCCCGCATGTGCTCTTAAAACTGGTTTAAATCTAACACCAGTTGCTCCTTCCCATGCACTCTTGATTGCTTCCCTCAACCCCATCTCTCTTGTAAATGGTTTCCATTTTTTTTCTTCTTCTTGACCAATTGCTTCAGCAAGTTCTTCTATAGCCAATGTTTCTATTTCTTCTTCTGAAAGTGCTTCTGTACCCCATACTTTCTTCAATTCCTTTCTTAAAACATCCCTGAAAGCAGTACCTTCTGGAGTAGACCATGCTTTCTTTAATTCTTCACCAAGTGTGTGATAAAATTTTTCATGTTCTTTAACTATAGGAGCTATTACTTCTCTCATGCCAGTTTTGAAGGGTTTCCATTCTGATATTGGTTCACTTATAGGTGGTAAAGGTGGTAGTGGTGGTAATATAGGTTTTGGTAACTTTGTGGTTGCTTTTCTCTTTCTTTTTTTCCTTGCACTTATTGCTTCATTCAGTTCATTTATTGCTTTTGTCAACCTTCTAATAGATGACTCACCAACAGATTTTGTTTTCATTTTTGCTTTTGCCATATTTACACCTCCTGTTTTTTTAACTTTTTTTGCTTTATTAATCAGCACCTCACTAACAACCCTTGTAGGTGTTAATTCTGTGCTTTCTCTATATTTCTTCCATGCCCATTTAAGGGCTTCTGATAAACTACTGAATTCTCCACTTTTAAACTTTGCTCTTGCCTCCTTCATTAGTCCAGATGGTAATGCTCCCATATCTTCACCTCCTTCTTCTTTTTCTTCATCCTCAACACCACTAATAACACCATATTTTTTTAATATATTCCTTATACTTGTTGCTGAAATTTCTATACCAAACTTTTCTTTTATTAATGCCTTTATTTGACTTATCTTATAGTTTTTATTTTTAAATTCAACAACTGCTTTTTCTATTTCTGGAGTTATCTTTTTTACAGGGTTTTCAAGCAATTCAACTTCTTCACTTTTTTCTGTTTCAGTAGTTTTAATTTTTTCTTTTTCTCTTGGTGGTATAGCAAGTACAGCAAGTACTCTAACACCATGTTCTGGTGGTCCAAAGGTAAGCATTCTGTATATATCTTTACCACCTCTTATTTTTTTTGCTTCTTTTTCAAGTTCTTCAAGTTCAGTTTTAGGTATAACCCTATATTGGTGATATCCACCAGTTGTACCGAGGTATTCATAATACCTATATCTATCCTTAACATATTCATCTGCTTTTTCTTTAGACCAAACATTTGTATTAAGTAAAACATGTGTTATTGTCCATCTTTTAACCGCTGGATTAATTAAAATAGCATCCATAACACCTCCTATTTTATACCAGTAATATCAAACTCAATAGGTTCAGTAAAAGCAAGGAATATTCTTTTAGTATCTGAAGGGTCAACACATAAAAATACTTGATTTGGTTTAAATTCATGAAAGTAAGGATTCAATTCACCACCCTTTTTACTGAAATAAACTATAAATGGAATAACACCTATAACTGTTGCTACAACATGACCACCCTTATATTCTTTTTCTATATCAACAATTCTATCTCCATACATAATCCTTGGGAAGTGAAAGCTACCAAAAAATACTTTATCAGGTTTAATTAACATAGCAGATTTATATAATTCTAATGCTTTAGCAACCATTTTGTCAAGTTCTTTTAAGTCAATCTTTTCATGTTCAACAATTATATTATTACCTTTAAGTAATTTCTTTGTATCTTTTTCTTTTTTTATTCTATCACAAAAATATTTATCAAATGCCTCTTCTAAAGCTTTATTCATTTTTTCCCCCTTATAAGAAAATAAGTAACAGTACCTGTAGCACCTATTCCTAAAAGTATAGGTAGTATAGGTCCTCTCATAGAACCAAACATACCTGCTTCTTGGAATTGTCCTTGTTCTTCAATACTTGATAGAAAATTGTTATAAGCATTAGGGTCTTTCTCGGCAAGCATTTTAAGTTGCTGTTCAACTAACTTAGGGTCTATTTTCAATTGTTTTGCTGCTTTCATAAGAGATATACCTTTTGAAGCAGCAAAGGCAGCACAAGTTTTCAAAGCAGTCAAACCAAATTTACCAGCAGCAGAAGCAACTGTACCAAGAGCACTTATTACTGCAGGACCTGCAGGAGTTGCCATAAGAGCAACACCTGCTGCAGCAACTCCAAGAGCAACAAGTTGACCTTTTGATACTCTTGTCCAACTTGCTGGTGTTTTAATAACTAATCCCTTTTTCCACTGTAAAGCCCATCCTCCACTTGTTACTTTATCAACTGCTGTCATCATCCATCCAAGTGGTGTATATCTTTTGATAACACCAAATAATCCTTTATCTCTTTTTTTACCTTTTTTATCTTTTTTATCTTTTTTATCCTTTTTATCTTTTTTGGCAGGTAAACCTATATCTTCAAGCACCTGTTTCTTATATTGTTCTGCAACAAATGGTTTATAAGCCTTTGATAATTGGAACTTAACATAGAAGTGAGGAAATTTATCTGTGAGGATTTTATCAAGTTTTTCTTTGTTGTATAAGTTTTCTCTGAAATATTTTAAGAATTCAATGTCAGCACCACCTTCCTGTAAGTATTTAAGAAGTTTAAATCTTTCAATTCCTACATCTTGTGCCATATTTAAAAAATCCATAAATAACTCTGTCATCTTCTCCCCCTCAATAGAAATATTGAAACACCTAAAACACTTAAACCTATTAAACCAGCAATAATATATGGTGATATAACTTTTTCTTCTTCAACATGTACTTCACCTTTTGCTATACTTTTAAGTATTGGTTCAAATCTCTTGTCAACTTTAAATATACCTTTTTCTATAAGTTTATCAATCTCAACAACTCCAAATTCACCATGTTCTTTATGTGATAATATGAGTTTACCTTCTTTAAGTTTAACAGACCATCCTTTTGGCAAGAATTTAGGTATGCTTGATATTTTAATTTTACCTTTCATACATTTCCTCAATTGTTTCAATATAACTTGCTGGTGTAACTCCTTCTTTTTGTGTTGGAGTAATTATTTCTTTTGGTGGTAATGGTCTAATAGGTACAGGTATAATAGGTAATACAGGTACTTCAGGTGGTCTTATTTCTCCAGGTGGATATCTTGGTATTCCAAATCTTGGTCCTAAAATAAAAGTTCTTCTAATTTTTCTTCCTAAATACATTTCTTCTGGGTATGGTGGTATTATTTCAACTTCTCCTTTTGATATCATAATTAATGCTTGTTTTATAACTTCATTCTTTGGTACAAGTATTCCTTTATTAATTAAGTCTTCAAGTTCAGTAAGTTTATAACTAATGTCACCACGATAAACTCTTGGTTCTGTTATAACTCTTAAATGAAAACCTGATTCACTTAAAATTCTTTCAAGTTTTGTTCCAGTTATTTGCCCTTTCATAAACACCTCCTATTTTTTTAAGCCTTTGTAAATTTCCCATCCTAAAATACCACCTGTGAATAAAATTAGAGCTATAGTATAAGGTTTTGTTAACCAGTTAAAGAAATCTGCTATTAAATTTATTTTTTTAGGTAACTCACCCTTTTTAACTTCAAGACCTGCAGTTTGTAATAATTTACCAATAGTAATCATTATATCACCTGTACCAGGAGGTAGTTCACTTAATCCATCAATACTTCTAACTGGTTCTATTTTATGAGTACCAACATATATTCTTTTTAAAGGTATAATATCTGATGATATTTGACCAAAAGGTCTATTAGAAGCAGCATCTAAAGGTATCCATTTATTTGGTTCATCAGGGTAAGCAAATTCAAGGTAAATATGGTTAGGAATATAAATGTTTTCACCTTTATTACCTTTAACTATTCTTGCAAGCACAAGTCTTACTGGGAAACCTCTATTAGCAAGTAGTGTTCCAAGAAATAGAGTTTTACAATCACAATCACCATATACAGGTTTCCCTTCCATAATTGATTGAGCAACAGCATGAGGTGCTAATAATACTTCTGCTTGTCTTGCTCCTAAATCCCTTACAACTCCACTATACTCTTTATGATATCTAATTTTATCACGAGCAACTAAATAAGCAATCTGTGGAAATACTTTTGAATATAATTTATTCCTATCTGGAGGTGGTATTAGAGAAGCAGTAAATTTATTAATTATAGGATGTAAGGCATAGAATTCAATTCTTCTTGCTATTAATGTTGCTAAATCTTCTGGAGTATCAACACCCCAGAGCCTTACATATTTATCTTTATAGAGTTCTTCTATTCTCATCAGCAAAAAAAATAAGTGCTTATATTATAAACTAATTTTAAAGAGTTGTCAAGTGTTTATGGAAGAGTTTAGGCGGACAGATGGCGGACAGATCGAGAAAAACAATCTGTCCGCCCTTAAGTCATTGTGGCTCAATAGAAATCTTTAATTTTTCTTTAAGGCGGACAGATTCTCTTATACACGTTTGAGGAAAATTGGGTTTTGAAAAGTGAGGTATACAAAAATTGTGCAATTGCACAAAAAATGTATAGGGGTGTTTAGAGATATTAAAATTTTCAAAACAACAATATAGAAAATCTGGTCAATCTGTCCGCCATATAATGAAACCCTTGATAGACAATGATTTCAAGGCGGACAGGTTATTTTTACAATCTGTCCGCCTAAATGAAAGTTATTGTAAGATAATAACTTTTGCTAAAAAACAATCTGTCCGCCTAAAACTCAAGTTCTTGATTTTCTTTTAATGTTAAGCCTTTCCATAATCTTGTTCTTTCTTTTCCTTGTCTTAATTGACTAAATCCTTTATCTTTGAGCATAAGAGTAAATTTTTTATGTGATAAAGGTTTAAGTCCATTTACTTTACACCATTCTTCATAAGACTTATATAAATCCTTATTGCTTACATATTTTTCTTCATTTATTTCACACATATCTTCTAAGAATTGTTGTAATATATCCATCTCATATTTATATTCTTCAGTTGCTACTTTTACTTCATCTGGTGGTTTTAGTCCTTCATGTATCCACCTATGAGCACCTTCTATTATCCAATTAAGTATTCCTTCTGCTTCAGGTAATAGATATTTCTGATAAAAGTTTTTGATTTGTTTTTCTGGTGGAATAACTACTGTAAAAGGTATTAGTAATATCCTACGCCATATACCATAATCAACACCTGATATATCAGGTTTATGGTTTGTTGATAGCCATATTTTACCTTCAGGTTTAAATTCAAAGAATTCATGATATAGAAATCTTGCAGTTATGAAATCACCTCCAGTAAATTGTTTAACAAGTGCTTCTGCTATTCTTTGTCCTTCTTCGCTTTCACTTGCTATTATAAATCTTGCTCCATGTAATCTTGCTATATCATTTCTTATATGATTTTTGTTAACTATAAAGGTATCAAAACTTGTTGTTTTCGCATAATCACCAAGTATATATTTTATTGTATTCAAGAATGTTGTTTTACCATTTGCTCCTATACCATACATTAGAAATAAAACATTCTCGGTTGTATCACCAGTTATTGAGTATCCGAGTGCTTTCTGTATAAAATCTATTAAACTATCACTGATAAATATATCTTTTAAGAAAGATTTCCAGTTTTCACATTTAGCATTCTTATTATATCCAACATTAGTTATCCTTGTGATATACATTTCTTTTTTATTTTCAATAACTTCAAGTGTTCTTAAGTCAACTATACCAGTTGGTGTATTTATATGGTAAGGATTTTTATCAAAGATACTGAAATTTATGCTTATTAAAGGGTTACCTCTTGCAAGTCTAACCATCTTTTTAATTCTTTCACCAGATGATGATTTAAGATACCATTTTATATTATCTTCAATTTCCTTTTTTAGTTCCAAACTATTTATCATTGATAAATATTGTTTTAGTTCTTCTATCCTTTTATTTATCATTTCTGTTGCAAGGTATTCAATTTCTGTTATAGATGTCTGTTTCCATCTTTTACCATCCCATTTATAAAATTTATCATGTTCAATAGAGTAAAGAATATCACCAGCATAGTAATTAGCAAATCTTATAGAGTTTCCTATATCTGTTTTTTCTATTTCTTTAAGTCCTGTATCAATTTCTGTGTTGCTATTAAGTATATTTTTAATTGATTCAAGGTCTTCTTCATTTAGGTATTTAGATAGGTATTCAATAATTTTTTCATTTTCGTATTTTTCTTGTATTTCGGGTAGGTTATAGAATATTTCTGCTATATTTTTTGCATATTTTTCCAGTTCATCTATATTTATATTAAGTTTTTCTATTGTTGATTTTTTTGAATTCAGGAGCATTTTTAGAGATTTATCAACATCATAGTTATTTTTAGACATAATGTTATAAAGTTCAAGATATATATCTTGTTGTGACATAGGACACCTCCTTTTGGTTAAGTTTTATAATTATACAATAAACTTTGTTAGGTTGTCAAGGGTTGTTTATGATATTTTTTATTCCTTAAACAATCAATGTTAAAATTTTAAGGCTGTTAATGGATGTCAAGGTCTTGACTTTTACAAAAAAATCCTTTATTATTATATAACTTATGTTTACTGATAAATTTCTTATTTTACAGGATGTCAAGAGTGAAGAAACAATTTTTATACCAAGAAAAAAAATTGTTTTCTTTAAGATTTATCAGGTTAAGAATGATGAAGAAAAAAGGCTTGAACTTGTACTTGAAGGTGGCGAAAGAATAGTTATTAAAGGTACTGAATATGTTGAAGCAGCATTTCTTAATCTTACAAAAAGTAGATTAAGACTTATGATTGAATATTATATTTTTAAAATTAAAGATTTTTTTACAGGATTATGGCTATACTTGTTAAAAAAATAACAGGTGATGAAAACACTTTATATATACAGGAAGATACACTTGAAAAAATTGTATCTGTTATACTTGGTGTTCTTAAATCTTCAGATAACCCAATCATTTCAACAGCAGGTAAAGTATTTGAGAAGGGTGCTATGAATTTCCTTATGGATTTAAAGATGAGGGGTAAATTTTTATATAAAAATAGTGATGGCAAAATTTATAAGATAATACTTGTGAGATGAAGGATAAAGAGAAAAAATTAATTGAAACATTAAGCGTAGTCTTACCATTTTTACCTTTAAAATTACAATCAAAGATGGCTGACCCTTTAATTCGTGCTTTTAAAGATGATATATCTTTGAATGAACTTGTTATAGATATTGAAAGGAATTTCAACAATTTTAAAGATAGGAATGATGCTTGTTTCACTATTGCTAATGTTGCTTATATTGCTGTAAATACTGATGATGCTGAATTAAAATCAAAATGTGAGAACATAATTAAGAGATATAAAACTCATATAACTGCAAAGATATATAAAATACTTGATAAAATTGACAACGATATAAATAAGATACCGAAAGAATTTATTAAAGAAAAATTTTTCCAGACAGTATCTAAATTAAGTAAAAATGCGACCTAAAAGTGACAAATTTATAATGGAGAACTATGAAGTATTTAAGAAGGTTGCTGATATGTTTGACTTTGATTATAAGATTTTATTAACACATGCTGCACATGAAACTAACTGGGGAACAAAGGTCAAAGGTAATAATTATTTTGGTATAAAAGCAGGTAAGTATTGGAAAGGCGATACTATTGATTTTGTAACTCATGAGTATATAAATGGTGAAAAGATTAGGATAGTTGATAAATTCAGGGCTTATAAATCTATTGAAGATAGTATTATTGATTATTGTAAACTTATAAAGAATAGTAAGAGATATAAAGAGGCTTATGAAGCAAGAAAAAATCCAGATAAGTATTTTTATTATTTATATAAAGCAGGTTATGCAACTAATCCAAACTATGTTACTTATTTAAAGTTAACTTATGAGATAGTTGTTGATAGATTAAAAAAGTTAGGATTGGAGGTATAATATGGAAGAAAAAATTTATGAAGAAGTTGGATTTAATGATAGTATAGAAGAAAAAACTGAAGAAAGGATTGAAGAAAAAAGTATAACACTGCCAGAGGAGATAGCAGATTTCTGGTTAAAGCCAATAGAACATCCAGTAGATGATTTATGTTTTGATATTTTTTATGTTGATAAAAATGGTAATTGGCAAAAGGTTAATTTTCCACCTGACCCAAAGACTGGTAAGATAGTTCCTCCATTTACAACTGATGAAATACTTAACTTTGGGTTTGGTGAAGGTAAGTATATCTTTAGACCTAAGAGTATAAAAACTGGTAAATTGTTAAAAGGCTCAGAGACACATTATTTATCTAAAAAGCAAGAAGTTATAGAAGAAAAAGCACCACAGAGAACTGATAATATAATACTTGAGCAAATTGTTAAATTACAGGAACTTATGATAAAGCGTATGGAAGAAGACCAGAAACTTACCCGTGATTTACTTTTTAAACTCATAGATAATATGACTAAACAACCACAGCAAGTACAACCTCAACCTCGTGTTGAAACAGATATATCAAAGGTGCTTGCTTCATTTGCAAGTGTTTTAAGGGAGACAGAAAGAGCAAAAGCAGATGTTAAAGTTGCAGAACTTACAGCACATAGGGATATAGAACTTAAAAAAATTGAATTTAAACATAAAATAGATGAACTACTTGCTAACCTTGGTAAATATCCAGAGACTGATGAGATAAAAACTTTAAGAGAACAATTAAAAAAACTTGAAGGCGAAATTATTGAAGGTAAAGAGAAAAAGACAGGTATAAAAGATATAATCACATCAATTATAGATGGAGCGACAGATTTTATAGAAACTTTAACTCCTTTAATTAAGGCAATACAAGGTTTACAGAGAGGTTCATCACAAACGCAAAATTTTACTTCAAATGTAGAAGAAGTTAGTGAAGTTGAAGAAGTTGAAGAAGAAATACCACAGGAGGTTTTAGAGGAAGTTAAAAAAGAAGAAATTAACAAGGAGGTGAAAGATGATAATAAAGGTACAGATATACAAGGACAATAAATTTGAAACGATAGCAATAGGTGAATATAATGGTGAAGTAAGTGCAATAGAAAAAGGTGATACAATATACCTCAAATTTAACCCAGCAGAACCATCAAAAGTAGGCGGTCTATTTCAGTTAAATAAAGTTGAAATAAAAGAATTTAAACTGGAAAAGAGAGGTAGAAAGGCTGAATAAAATTAAAATAGAGGTATATAAAGAGAAAGATTTACCTTCAGGGACAATACTTTTTTCTTCAAATGTAAGTTTTTTCTCATTATCAGTTGTTGGTTATGAACTAATCTTTAAGCCTTTAATGACAAATATAGAGATACCTACACATTGTGAGATATTTTTCAGGGATGTTGGAATAATATCTGCTAATTTCCCTGTTGTTAAGGTTAAAAAGCCTGAACTTGAATATCTTTATTTTGCTATTGATCCCAATATGGATGAAGATAAGTTAAGGATATGGAAACATAAACTTATAGAAAGGCTTGGTGCTCCTTATGATGTTTTATCACTTTTTAAATATATACCAGTTTTAAAAGAGAAACTTGAAAAAATACCTCAAATAGGTTATAATTGTATAACTTTATTTACAGGTTTGGTTGATTTTGAACTTGAAGACCTTACAGTTAGGGAGTTTCTTAATAAGTTATATGAGAAAGGTTGGAAGGTATATAAATGGGAAAATAAGTTTATTAAATCTTTACTTACAATTGTTATATAGGAGGGAACATGAGAAGGAGTAAAAAAGAAAAAAAAGAAAGCACTTTAAGAGGGGCTTGGGAAGCGTATGAGCAGGAAAGGGAAAAAAAGGAAAAGGAAAAAGAAAAACTTGAGGAAATTGCTAAAATAGAAAGAATAATTGAAGACTTAAAAGATAAACCTATAAGCATTGAAGAATTGCTTTCAGAAGATAGTGAAGAATTTGAAGAATTAAACAATCTTGTCCAGAGCACACTTGCTATAAAAGAAGTTGATGAAGAAATAGAAAACAAAATAGCAAGTATTGAACAACCACCACCTGAAACAATTAAAACAGAAATTGATAAACTTATAGATAAGGTGCGTGAAAAAGGTATATTTGTTACAAAAATAGATGATAAATACTATCCAATGATGTTTGAAGGTAAACCTGATGCAGAACTTGATGAACCTTCACTTTATGTACTTGCTAATGTTACTAATGCTTTTCTTTTATATACAACATGGCTTAGTTTATTCATGCACCCCCCAGAAAAGAGATTAGAAAATGCTAAAATATTGTTAGAGCAAAATATAAAGGCTGGACTTGAAACACAAGCAAGAATATATGAAGTTTTAATCAGAACAAATTTCAGACTTGCTGATGCTCTTAAAGAATATGGTAAACAACCACTTATGGCAAGGATGGCTGAAAATGTTAAAGTTTTCCTTCTTGAATTCATTAAAAAAGAGAAATTACCAGAAATATTTGATAAACTAAAACAAGAAGCACAAAGATTAAGTGGTTCACCTTATGAATGGGAGAAAAGGCTTGGTGAGACACTTATGGTAACTCCTTTTTCTATTACCGTTAAAGATTTTAAGATACTTGAAGTATCAATACCAAGGGCAAGGTTTGAACCTTATGCTGTTATAGTGAGAGGACGCACTGGTACTATATATGAAGGTGTCAATTATATATTTCTTGCTGATGGTTCACCAACTGAAGCGTATGGTAAAATGTGGTGGTTATTAACAAGATATAATCCAGTTTCTGATGTTTTTGTTAATCCTTCACTTGTTGAAGAAATAAGAGTACATCGTTTTATATATCCTGGGACATTCCCTTCTGTAAACTGGGTTGCTGAATTATCAGAGAAAAGTGAAGAAGCAAAAAAGAAATATTATACAGCATTTTTTGATTTTATATATCTTGGAGAAGAACCACCAATGGGTTTAAGAAAATTTTTAGATTCTACCCTTGGTCATGATGCTCTTATACTTAAGGTAACTCCTAAAGAATTTACTGATAGAATATTTGACCAAACAGGTATAGTTGAATTGAAAGCAGTTAGCAAACTATTAGAAAATATCAAAAAATATAAGATTATGGAATACTTTGTACTTGAGAAAATCTCATTAGAGGAGAAAAAACTTATTGATTTCTATCTTGTGCCTATATTTGTTTCTAAAGCAATTGACCCTAAAATAAGTGATGAAGAAAAAGCAAAAATTATATTGCGTATAACAGGAGAATTGGATTATAAATTGATAGGAAGAATTCTATATATTTTTGATGTCGTAAGTAAAGAATTGACTAAATCTATTGGTGAAATACCACCAGAATTATATAAAATAGCCAAAAATACTTGGAATTTACATTTACAACCAGAAAAAGAAATAGAAGAACTTGGTAAATTACTAAAACCTGAAGGTGATTTATACACTAATGTCAGGAAAATATTTATAGACATACAGAATGATTTATTTGATGCTGAAACAGAAGCATCAAAACATTATATTGACACAATATATAAATCACACGCCTGGATGGTATCAAAACTTGGAGTACATAAAGAACTACCTGATGATATAATAGAAAGAATTAAAGTTGAATTAACAAGACATGGATTTTCTTTACCAGAGAAATACCCTGATTTTGTTACACCTATTTCTTCAATTGATGAACTAATAAGTGAAATAGAAAGTCTAATTCAAGAATAATCCATATAACACCTCCTTTTGGGTTAGGGGGTAGGTTTTCAGCCTACCCCCTTCTATTTATTCTTCTTTCTTTAACATTTTGATTGTGTATTTATAGTAAGCAGAGCGTTTATAGGCAGGTACTTCTGTTTCAGGTATATAATGTATTCTCAGTTCGTAGTTACCGACATTATATATACCAACTTCTTTAGGGAAGAATTGTTCAATCTTTTCAGCAAATTTTTCAAGGTTTTCAATTGCCTTTTTAAGGTTTCTTATTTTTTGTTTAATTAAGTAGTATTTATCTATATCATCTATGAAAATTTCTATTGAACCTTTTTCTTTAAGCCAGCAATCATCATAATGCGGGCATCTTGATAATCTTGAATAAAAGCAAGGATATTTATAAGGTGAAAATCCTTCAGGTATATCAGGTATTGTTTTTGTTTCCCAGTGTTTCATTACTATTTCATTTTCTTCAAATATCTTTTTAAGTTCATCACTTGTTAATCTTAAGACTGGGAATATAGCGAGATTCCATTTTCTTCCTTCAAATTCTATATAGTGTATTTCGCCAGAAGACTTTTTAGGTGATGCTTCTATTTGTAATCCAACTTGTATTCTATGCATTTCTATAGGTTTTTCTGGTATTCTTCTTATTGCTTTTATCTCTATTATTTTGTTAAGTGATGGAATATATATATCTGGGTCAACCCTTATCTCCTGATTACCATTTCTTAGTTTCCACTGCACCTTAGTAAAAACCCTTTCCTTGACAACATCTTTGATTATTTGAACATAGCCAAGTTCAGCAAAAAATCCCTTAAGGAATATCTGTTGTAACTCCTGATTTTCTTCTATATTCTGTGGTTTAAAATGGTTAAGTAATCTTTTTCTTCTACAATATCCTTCAAGACCTGGGTATCCTGCTTGTGATGCTGAGAATGGGTCTTGTATATCCTTTTTTAACTTTAAAAGTCTTTCTTCAACTTTTTTATTTAAGTCTAACATATCAACCTCCTTTTTTAACTTTAAATTTTTGAGCATAAAGAAATAGAGCATAAGCGTCTATACAATCCTGTTCAACAGCATCTATTGGTAACTTTTTACCGTCAACCCTTATCATAGTTTTACCTATTTCAGAGTATATGATATTAAATTCAAGAACAAAAAATTCAGGAAAGTATTTACTGATTTTCTCACGCAGAAGTTTTTTCTTATTTTTACTTCTTGGTTTTATTTTGAAATGTCTGTAAACATCATTCATACTAATTTCCCAGTATCCTGATAGAGGACCAAGTGAGGAAATTATAACTCCAATAACTCTGTTTATCTGTGCCATAGGTTTTATGTAGGGAACATTTGTATACTCAAGCACAAGGAATTTATCCTTATCAATCACATGTCCTCTTAAAATATGCGATAACTTATAAAGCCAGAGGTCCTCATCTGAGGTCTTCAAATTATTCCTTATGAGATAGAAACCTTTGCCTTCAATGAACATACCTATCTTTCGGTAAGATGGGTCAACTGCTATTATCATCTCCCACCTCCGTTGATAATTTTTGTTTACAACGAGGACAAATTTGCTTCGCTTTATCACTAATCCAACCTTGTCTGTTGATATACCAGTCTCCACTTAAATGCTTGCCAAGGAATAAATGACCTCCAGCAATAGGTGAATGAATACCACAGAAACAACAAGCATCTTCAGCCATTCGGATTGCTTCACCACCTTTTACTTTAGCGTATACTCTCCATATTTCTTCAGTATACTTTTGTATGAACTTTGCTATATACCAGTCAGTTTCAATTGTGATTACTACATCTCTATATTTTTCTGTTCTTGGAAACCTATCACAAAAAACCGCAACTTTTTCAATTAATTCATTAAGGTCTCTCGCTTTCATCCTTTACCTCCTTTGGTTTATTTTTATCTTCTGGAAGTTCAATTCCATATAAAGCCTCAATAAAACTGTCAAAGAGTGCCCTTGCGAATTTATCAATCTTTTGTGTCTCTTGCTTAAAGGTTTTTGTATCAAAGCATAGAAGATATAAATTCCTTTTGTCATCACCAAGCAAGAAAATTTCAATATCTTTATACTTACCAAGTCTTACTAAATTTGGTATCATACTTCACCTCCTTTTAATTTTGTTTCTAAATGTTTTCTAAATTCGTGAAATCCCCATCCAATTTGAGGTGTTTTTTCCCAAAACATCGTTATCATACTTAAAACTGGCTCATAACATACAATCTGTATTATGTATTCCCCTTCTTTGAAGAAGACCTCAACTTTTTTGAAAGTCATTTTAGCTTTTCTTGGTTCTGGGGAATACCAGGGAGCAACATAATATCCTTCAAGTTCAAAAGGTTCTATATCAAACTCATCTAACATCATTATCCAAGGTTCTTCTCCATCTTCTTCTGTCCTTTTTCTGACTTCAGCTTGGTATTCACCTGAACTAAATTTCTTTTCTATTATATCCAAGGCTTCAAACACTTTCATTTTTCACCTCCCATTTTAATTTATATCTCCTCATCAATTTTTTTATAATATATACCTTTTATTCCCTTGTATTCAATCAAGTAAGGAAGGTAGTTCACATCTGGTAATCTTTTTGCTGGACATTCTCTTCCAACTGCTTCAAGGCAGGTATAGTAATGTTTATCATTTTGCAATTTTCTACACTTATAGATTATGACATTCCCATCTATAATTTTAAACATATGGATACAGAATATTTCTTTCATAGTGTGCCCCATAGTTTTGAATATACAAAGTTATCTCTTTTCTTTTCTATGAACCCTTTCTCAAGTAGGTAATAGATGTGTTTGTTTATGGTGTTTTCTGAATATTTCTTGCTTCTCTTGACAATATCATCATAACTTACATCAGACTTATCTATAATTGTTTTCTTCCCTATATATAACAATAATTTAAAGTCAAGGTCTGTTGCTGAATCAAACATAAAGGGTAAGAATGAATAAACTACTATACAGTCTTCAATTGTTAAAGTAGACCTCCCATATAGAGCGGCATTCCCTCTTGCAAGTTTCCTTACAAGTTTTATAGACCTAAAATCATAAGCCTCATTTTTCATTTTAGCAAGGTATTCACCTATCCTTTTAATGAATTGTCCTATATTTTCTGGTATTGTTATTGTTTTTATTTCATTTATTTCAAGTGGTATTTTTTCTTCAGGTTTAGGCATTCCATTAGTGCTTATATATATGTTTATACTTTCTTCATCTTCTGGTGTATATCTAAAACTAAAATTGAAACATCTACTTGACAATCCTATGCTATCTAAATCTTTCTTTCTGCTCATATATTCTTTAGGTGTTATAGCACCTATGAATCCAAACTTAACAGGTTCTCTAAATTCATATTTTATATCTGACCTTCTTATAGACATAAGCCCTTCTTCAAGTGTCATATTTAAAACAGCAAAAAGTGAATTCTTAGAATGTTGTCTACCAAATGCTCTTATCATATCTGGTAAAATTATATATCCTCTTTTCTTATGATTTATCTCCATAAGTAATGTTTCCAATCCATGCCCTGAAACATCAGAAAGTATTATATAACCTTCACCAGTGAAAGAAGTAAGAAGATATGATTTACCAGAACCTGGTGGAGCAACAAGTATAACTCCTATCGGTTGCTCATTAGCCTCTATCATCTTATAACAGCATCTTATAAATCTTTCAGGCGCTTCAAGTCCTGTAAGCATATTACCTCCTTATGTTATTGAGGGGGGACAGGAATATAACCTGCCCCCCTCTTTATTTTAGAATTCTGGTTCTGGTTCAGGTGTTTTTGCTGTTGGTGTTTTCTTGAAAGCATCAGGGAATGTCCTTCTTAGTAATGCATATACCCTTCTCATCTGTGCATTTGACATCTGTTCATTTATTGTTATATCGTTATCCTGTAGGAATTTATTCAGTGCATCTGTTCCGTATATTTTTTCAACATTATTTATGGTTTCAACAAGTCTTGTGTATTCACTTTCAGTTACCTGTCTTCTTCTTTGTGTTCTTTGTTGTGTTGTTGGTGTTTGAGTTGTCTGTGTAGGTGTTGTAGGTTGTGCTGTTTTTGTTTCTTTCTTGCTTGAGAATATCCAGTTTATGAAGCTGATGATGGCATCCCTATCACTTGAGGTATATGCCATCTCTCCCTTATCTGTTTTTACTTTTACAGTTATCTCCATATCACACCTCCTTTTGGTTAAGAGGGGTTATTACCCCTCAATACTTCTTTATTCTAAGAGTTTAAAATACTTTTCTAATGATGTAAGTTCTTTTGCCTCAATAACTTTATTTTCGGCTATACCTCTTATAAGAACTTTGAATGGTCTTATTGAAAATGCAATTATTTTATCTACGTTCCTACTGTGTGAAGGAAGAAAGTGGATATAAACATCTTCATCACTTATCTCTTTTATTAAACCAAGTTCTTTATTTGTATCTGTTGACAATTCAAAGTTGGGATTACTGTCAAAAGTAATGAAGCGGTAGCAACTATCAGAGAATACATAAAACTTTGCATAGTATATTTTTCCCTCTTTTTTTAAAAATTCCTCAATCTTTTTCTTTTCCATTATTCACCTCCTTTTGGATAAGTCTTGTTTCTTAATTATTTTGATTATATTGTTTAAATAAAGCAGAAGCAATAAACATTTTAGCAAACTCATTTGTTATAGTGAAATATATAGTAATTAATAGAATTAAATCAGAAACAGAAAGGTTATATTCAGAAACTTTATTTTTAAAATAAAAGTATTGTTCTTTTGGAGACATATTTATTGCTTGTGATAGAGCCTCATTTAAAAACTTTTCTAATTTTTCTGCTTGTTTTTTATCAGCACCAAATTCTTCAAACCATTCTTTATCATTAAAAATTACTTCACCCTTCACTTTTCACCTCCTTTTTCATAACATTATCTTGTAATTTTTCATAATATTCAAATTGTTTATAAAACTTATTTTTGATTTCTTTTATTAATTCTGTTTCTGGTTTAATATTTCTACTTTTAAGGATATCAAATATTTTTATTTCAATAAAGTCATCATCAATAAATTCACGTCTGAAGTATTTATAAATCACATAAGATAATGATAATGCAGTAAGTTCAGAAACAATTTCTTTAATGATTTCATCATTAATCTTCATAACTCACCTCCTTAAAAATGTTTTTATATTATACAGGGGAGGGGTGGAATATAACCACTTACCTCCCCTATTCTATTTATTCTTTTTCTTTGAGGTCTGACTCAACATCAGCATATTTAAGTAGTTCATCATAGGTGATAAATTCGCATTCTCCATTTCTCCAAGCCCTTTTTATCTCTGGTGGACTATCATTTGTCAGTTTTTCTATGTAGTGATTAGCATGAGGAATGCCAAACTCACCATACTCTTTATAACAATCAACCAAGCTCCAAGTTATCTCTACACCATCTGGGACATCAGTTATAAAGAGTTTAGGTATATGTTGATATGGAGTCCTTACGTGTATTAAGTGAGCAACATACCATACATTTTTCTTCTTCATAATTCACCCCTTATTTAAGATATTTTTCAAATTCTGAAAAGTCTTTCTCTTTTATATCTTCTTTTAGGTATAGAAGGACATAGCCTTGACCTGTTTTTGTTCTACAAGGTCTTATGTGTATTTTACCTTCCTTTTTTAACTCCTCGTATATTTCTATCGGGTCAAGTCCTTTAGACCTTATGAACTCATTCAACCCAGACCATACAGGGTTGTATCCCTTTTTACCCGTCTGTATCTTCTTCTCTTTTATCACCTTAATTACCATTTCTTTTATTTGTTCTTTCATCACACACCTCCTTTTTTAGTCTTTCAATTATCATTTTTTCAGCTGCATCAAAAATAGAATTATAGAGCATAACAATTATAACTGCTAAATCACTATAAGTTAATCCATATTCTTCAATTTTTTTCTTTATAAACTGATAGGCATCAGTCTTTAACTCCATCAACGATGCTGGAAAAATGACAGTTTGTAAAAACTTTTTCAACTTTTCAGCATGTTCCTCATCAACTCCTATTTTAGCAAACCATGTTTCATTCCATTTTTTTTCATTCATACCACACCTCCTCATAATTCTTCTTCAATTTTTTCAATGCTTCTTAACATTTCTTTGATTAATTGTATAGTTTTTGATGAATAATCACAAATAACACCGCCACATTCAGGATGAACAATAAGTTTTTCATCACCATTTTCAATAAAATCTTGGAATTCAGTCTTAATAACATCACCATTCATATAAATTTTGAATAAACCATCTCCAGTTTCTACATATTGTAAGTTTTTGATGACTTCACCACACCAAGGACATATAAATTGACCATCCTCATTTTTTTTAAGCTCATAATTATACATTACTCACCTCCTTTATTTTCTGATAAAAATTTTATAATTTTCTTAACTTTTTCTTCATCATAATCAAACAACACAGAGCCACATGATGGACAACATATAACACCATCTCCAACTTCACTTATAACGTCTTTTAGAGAAAAATCAAGGTTTTCATCAATATAAAAGATTGCTGTTGCCGTCTCTGAATACACTAAAGGTAAATATAATTCACTCTGACAATAAGCACAATATAAAGTTTTATGACCTAATTTTATTTTTGTATTTTCTAACTCCTTCTCTATACCTTCCATTTTCTCACCTCCTTTTAACTTAAGGGGAGGGGAAAAGGAGGATTGTAATGGGACATATGAAGGAAAAAGATTGAACCCCTCCCCTTAATATTTTAAACATATTCTACGATTTTTAACAATCTTTCTCTGAACTTATCAAGTTGTTCCGTTGCTTTACTATTATCTTTAAAAAACCAATGAACTGATTTTGTTCCAAACCAGAATACTGGGTTTTCATCAAGTAAATAACTGACAAGTTTCATACATCCATTGAAATCTTCACTACCAATTGCTTCTTTGAGGGGACACCCAGAGCAATCCTCATCTTTGCATAATGGACATTGTTCATCTATGACAAAGTATATTTCAGAGTAGGTTTCACAATCTGCTTTGAATACTATAGCGTTTCTATGGTCAAGCCTTTTTTCAAATCTTTCTTTACATTCTATTGGTATATAAATCTTATCATCTACACTACTTTTTCTTTTCATTTTTCACCTCCTTTTAAACACAAAAGGGAGGTCAAACTCCCACACAATGTTGACTTTTTCAAAAAGTTTAGGGTATGTTCTCCTGTATATCTCTATGCTAAAAAGTCTAACTTCAAGTTCTGTTAGTCCACTATCAATATAGTGTAAAAGTTCGTGAAATAGTGTTATCACAGAAGGCTTACTTATAACTATTCTATTTCTAAATCTGTCACAATATCCAAATGCTCCAAAAGGTAATGCTCCAAATTCAAGCGATGGAGTTGTAAAACCTAACCTTTTACATATCTTATCTAATACTAATCTAAACTTTTCTTTTATCTCATCTTTACTACCTCTCCACATTTTTAATTTTCTCATCTCATCTAATATATCAGCTATGCTACTATAAATGTTTTCAAAATAACTTTTCTTATCTTCGCTGATACTATTCCACTTTTGAAAATAAATTTCTTTACCGTTCATATCTCACCTCCTTTTCTTTCATTATTTCATCAGCAATACAATCACAAACAAATTCAATTTCTTCATCTTTTACATCTTCATTCATCCTGATCCAGTAAGGCAAACCAAAATAGTATGCTTCATTATCAACCTCTATTGGATGTGGTATTATGTCAAATTTCTCACGAATTTTGTTAGTCTCTGAAAAACCAGAAACAACATTTCCTCTATCCTTTCTTAAACCATATAGAATTATATTCGTTTTCTTAATTTTTGATTTTAATAAGTATGTAAACACAGCGATAGTGCTTTCATTCCATTCATCCCTGAATGTTATATTTACATCAGAGTTGGTCTTTTTCTTCTTAACCCAATATTTTGTTATGTCAGTTCCATCATATTCTCTATATTCATTTACAAAGTTCATCAAGTATTCGTATTCATCAAGTGATAAACCGCACAATTCCCTGTATTCTTCATAAGTAGGAGGAATTTTCACTGTTAATTCACCTTTCTCAAGTATTTTATTTATCAAATTGAACGCCGTTTTCAAGACTATATAGGCAATTTTGGGATTTAGTAATACAGCAGATGGAAGTGTTCTGTATTCAAATCCCCATAGTTGGCTTCTATACGCAGTTAAGGCTTTATACTGTTTCCTCTCTTTACCAGACAGTTCAATCAATAGTTTTCCAAGGAATTCATCAAGTAATCTTGCCATTATATTGAAATTCTTTTCACTTGAAAATTCGTTTGGAACACCAAAATGGATATGACATCCAAGAGGAAAAATATCGCCTTTCACTGAAATTGGAATACCTCTAATTGAAATTCTTTTTATCAGGTCTCTTATATTCTTAACAAGTCCTTCTGGAGTAGCTGATGGTTTAGGTCTTATTTCAATTTGACAGCCAGAACCATCACATCCAATTGGTGATGAAGTTCCAGTAAATGTCGATCTGATTACCTTGTAGCTCCTATCTGATGACAATTGTTCAAACTCAGGGTCAGCACCTATTGTTAATAGTGGAAGTTCCTCAAAACAAATATCCACTCTTCTAACATTAACTGTTT
>JBDRVE010000024.1 GCA_039801725.1 candidate division WOR-3 bacterium
GATTTGGACTACTGATTTTTCTAAGATTGGTTTAAAACCTGAGGATTTAAAGATTATGGAAGAAATGGGAAAATTCTTTTCAGAGATGATGAAAGGAGTTTCTTTTTATAAGATACAGACCGAAAAGAAGGAAGATAAGTTTTTCGGCGTCCCTGTAAGAATAATCGGTTATGATAAAGGTGAGAAGAAATTTAAAATGGAGTTAAAAGAGATAAAACGAGAAAATCTTGCTCCAACCCTTTTTGAGATACCAAAGGGATACAAGAAAGAGAAGTTAAAGATTGAAGAATAAAAGTTAATTCCTATAAAATTCAATTAATTTCTTTCTTATTATTAGTTGCTTCTCCCAATTTCCGTAGATTTTTCCTTTCGGAAGAAGTTCTTTGATTAGTTTTATTATTTCTTCGTTATAAGAGAAATCTTTTAAACCAATTTTAAAAAGGGGTGTTTGAGGTAGAGGTATAAAAGTATGGAGATGAATTCTTGCGCCAATTTTTGTTAAATCTTTAATTACTTTTATTGTCTCTTTTATATCTTCTTCTTTTTCATTAGGAAAACCAAAAATAAAATCTAAATTTGCCTTTAAATTATTTTTTATTGTTATTTCCGTTGCCTTATAAATATCTTCTATTTTATGTCCCCGATTTATTATTTTTAAAATCCTTTCGCTACCTGATTGGGCACCAATCACTAAATTATCGTTATCACAATATTTTTTTATTAAAGATATTGTTTCTTCATTAACAAATTCCGGTCTAACTTCCGAAGGGAAAGTTCCCAAAAATATCCTTCCTTTATCCTTTATAAAATTTCTTATATTTTTCAAAAGTTCTTCTAAGGCTGAATAATTAATACTTTTGCCATCAATTGAACCATAGGCAAAACTGTTTGGTGTGATAAATCTTATATCCCTTTTGTTATTTCTTATTAATATTTCAACCAGTTTTAAGATACTATCAATTGAGCGGTGTCTCATATTTTTACCAAAAAGAAAAGGTGTTTGACAGAAATAACAACCAAAAGGGCAACCCCGAGAGATTTCAATTGGTCCAAATTTCTTATATCTCTCACTAAAAGGTAAGAAAATATCAAGATTTAAAACCTTTTCCCCATAAATTATTTTTTCTTTTGGCTTATTTTTTATCAAATCTAAAATTACATATTCTCCTTCGCCACAGACCACATAATCAAAGCCAAAATTTAAAACTTCCTTGGGCATACCGGTTGGATGAGGTCCACCAGCAATTAATGTTAAATTTTTTATATTTAAATTTCTTATCTTTTTTACCAAATTTTTTATCTCAAAAATCTGAGTAGTAAAAAAGGAGACAAGCAAAAATTTATCTCCGGTAAGTTCTTTTAATAATTTTAATAAATCCTCTTCCTTTTTGGCAAAGAAGATATTAAAATCTTTTTCTAATAAAGGAATTAAAGGATTGAAACTATAACGATTATCTTTTGAATAATAGATGATGATATTGGTCTCATACATCTATTATCTCTTTTAATTTCTCTATTATTTCTTCTTTTTTTATTTCTTGTTGATTGCCAGTAGTCATATCTTTTAATAGATAAATTCCTTTCTCTCTTTCTCTTTCGCCAATAATTATTACATATTTTATATCTAATTTATTAGCAATTTTCAGTTGTTTTTTTAAAGTTTCTAAATCGGGATTTAAATAGCAAGGAATATTTTTTTCTCTTAAAAGGTTTGCCAATTTTTCTGCTTCGTAGAAACTATCTTCACAATCATAAATTATCATTAGATTTTTATCTTCTTTTAAAAGATTTTTATTTTCTTTAAGGGCATAAAAAATTCTTTCTAAACCTAAGGCAAAACCAACACAAGGAGCATCTTCACCACCAAGTTCTTTCATTAGATTATCATAACGACCACCGCCACCGATACTAATCTTTTCTCCCAAACTTTCAGAGATAAATTCAAAGGTTGTTTTTGTGTAATAATCTAAACCTCTTACTAAATTCTCATCAATTTTATATCTGACATCAGATTTTTCTAAATATGAAAGAAATTTATCAAAATGGTTCTTGCATTCTTCACATAAAAACTCTCTTACCTTAGGACTTTCTTTTATTATCTTTTGACATCCTTCATTTTTACAATCAAAGATTCTTAGAGGGTTTTTCTCTTTTCTCTCTTGGCAATCAAAGCATAAAAATTCTATTTTATCTTTTAAATAGGTCAAAAAAGCCTCTTTAAATTTCGGTCGACATTTATCACAGCCAATAGAATTTACCAAAGTTATAGTATCTTTGAGATTGATTTCTGAAAAGAAATGGTTAGCAATTTTAATAAGTTCAAAATCACTGTAAGGACTTTTCTCACCAACAATTTCTAATCCCAATTGGTAGTGTTCTCTTAACCTTCCTTTCTGGGGTCTTTCATATCTAAACATTGGTCCAATATAATATACCCTTTGGGGAATAGGCAATTGGTTTTCAATTACTGCTCTTATTACGCCTGGTGTGCCTTCGGGTCGCAAGGCTAATAATCTTTCTTTTTTATCGTAAAAAGTATACATTTCTTTATTAACAATATCAGAAGTAATTCCCGTTGAACGATAATATAACTCAGCATATTCTAAAATTGGTGTTCTTATAAGGGAAAAACCATATAATTTTACTATCCTTTCAAAGTTGGTAATAATAAAATCGATAAAGAGACTTTCCTTAGGTAAGATATCAAGCATCCCTTTTAATCTTTTTGTGACCATTCTATTTTCTTATTCTCATTATTCTTATGAGATTTTCTCTTTCATATTCCGAAAGGCGTAAAGATATATAACGGATGGCGCTTCTCATCTGAGGGATTAATCGGTATTCTAAGGCATTTACCCTTCTTCTTGTTTTTTCAATTTCTGACGAAAGGATGGCAACAATTTTTAAAAGGGTTGATAATCTTCCCAGTTTTTTAATTAGTAAATTTAATTTTTCTAAAGCGATATCTAATAAAGAAGAAGTTTGATAAAAAGGCAAAATCTTTTCTTTTTCTAAGAGATCAAAATCATAAAGGGTTGTTTTGATATTTAAAAGAGGTAGAATACTTTCTTTTATAGAAATTTCATAATTTTGATTAATCAAAAGATTTTCATAAAAGATTCTTTTTTCTAAAAAGAAGGAAGAGTTGAGATATTTTAAAACTTCTTTCGTCTCTTCGTATACTTCTTTTCTTAATTTTTTCACTTCTTCAATATAAGAAAGTAAAATTCTTAACAATTGTTCTTGTCTATCCTTTAATAATTTATGCCCTCTAACAGCAATTATTTCCCTTTTTTTTAATCTTAATAATTCCTGTCGGGTAGCATTAGTTGGAATGAGCATAGTTTATTATAATTATTTATGGTTAAAAGTCAATTATAAGTTGACAAAAATAACAAATTTTTTATAATTAGCAAAATGGAAGAAGGGTTAATTAATTTTTTTATAGAAAAAGAAATTCTACCGTTTATTTCTAAGAAAGGTAAGATATTTTTTAAGGGAAAGGGATTAAAAAGTTTAGATAATAAAGAAAAACAAGAGATTTATAAAAAATTGGCTGAATTTATTAGAAGTCCAGAAGATTGTTTAAATTTAAGAAGAAAAATAATTAATAGAATGAAAGAGAATTATAATTTTTTACCTATCAAAAATTGGGTAGAAGAAGAAAGACCAAGGGAATTATTAATAAAAAAGGGTGAAAAGTCTTTATCTCTTGCTAAATTATTGGCAATCATATTAAGGACGGGTAAAGAAGGTGAAAGTGCTGAAGATTTGGCAAAGAAATTATTAAATCATTTTGGTAGTCTCTCAGCGATAGATAATGCCACAATTGACGAGATAAGCAAAATACCAGGCATTGGTTTAGCAAAGGCTTGCTCCTTAAAAGCCGCTTTGGAATTAGGAAAAAGATTATTAATAGAAAAGGCAGAAAATAAAAAGAAACTAAAATCACCGCAGGACGTGATTGATTATGTGAGTGAAAAAATTGGTCCCTATTTATTTAATGCTAAAAAAGAACATTTTTCGGTTATCTTTTTAGATATAAAAAATAAAGTAATTGATACCTTAGAATTAAGTAAGGGAAGTAATAATGCCAGTATTGTTGATATAAAAGAGATAATTTCAGAAGCAATAAAAAGATTGGCAAACGGTGTTATTTTAGTTCATAATCATCCTTCGGGAGAGACTGAACCTTCTAAAGAAGATATTTCTTTAACTAAAAAGATAATTCAGGCATGTAATATCTGTGGAATAAGAGTTTTAGACCACATTATCGTTGGTCGAAATAAAGAGAATTATACTAGTTTTCTAAAATTGGGATTGATTCGGTAATGTATCTTATTGATGGTTATAATCTTTTACACCAATTTTATAAAGATATTAATGAAAATAAAATAAATTATTATCGGGAAGAACTGATTTATCTTATAAAAGATTATTGCGAGATAAAAAGAAAGAAAGCCCAAATATTCTTTGATGTGAAAAGTGTTCCCCTATCTCTCTTGCCACCAATTAGATTAAAAAGCGATTATTTGAAGGTTTCTTATGTAAAGGATGCCGATTTAGCAATTATCAATATTTTAGAAAATACCAAAGATATTACTCGATATACGGTTGTTTCTTCTGATAGAAAAATCATTAATTATGCTCAAAGGAAAGGATTTAAGGTTTTCTCTTCCCAAAGGTTTAAAACTATCTTATTGACTTTTAAATGGGAATAATTAAAATAAATTTAGTTTAAATGGAATTATTAGTAATAATATTAAATATTAAATTATTACTTGAAAAGGAGGAATGTCTATGAAAGCAAAACTATCAATTTTTATCGGAGTAATTAGCATTGTGTTACTTTTTATCTCTTGTGGTAACGAACCCCCACCACCTTTCTTTAGCGGAGATGGAAAAGATTCAGCCGCAATCAAAACCCTTTTAGAAAGCGAGGTTTTACAAGTTCATCTTTTTGAAGATAACATGTTCGGGGAAGAAAATTACTTAGTACCTGTGGCACTTACTCGGGGTACCTATTTTGATTCTCTCTTAAAAAAAGATAGACCTTTTATGAAATTCTTTCCGAAAGCCTTTGGTCGAAAGAAGATAAGCCAAAGGGATTCCTTTAATATCGTCTTTATTAAAGATACAACCTGTCATGTTTATTTAATTAGGGAATTTAAAGATTCTTTGTATATCCTTACCGATTCGGTTACTCCTTATTTAGCTGATAGCGGATATTATGCTAATCGTTTTATAGCAAAGGAAACGCTTATCGTTAAGCCCTTTGATGCCATTTCTTGGCAGGTTGCCTATTTTGAACCAGTAAAGAAAGATACCGAACCGAGAGAATGGAAATTGAAAAAGATTTCTGGTTGTCAAATTATTTACGCTCCTGATGCCGAAAAAGCACCAATTTTCTATAGTCCCTTTGGAGTAATTGTATCCTCGCCAACAAAAACTTGTACTATTTTTGAATTGGAGTATCAAAGAACAGCTGATCCATCTTGTTCTTTAAAATTTTCTAACAGAAGACTTTTCTACATTGATGAAGGTGAATATGAGAAAAAAGATTCTTTATTATATTTACCAATGGATTCATTAAGGGTCACTTGTCGTTATTGGTTAAACCCGGATGATTCGGTTTATACCTTTGTTTATTATAAAGATAAAGAAACTAATAATTGGCAAAGAATCTTATCTTCACAAAAGTTTGTTCTTCCTGAAGGGTTTAATCGTTTTTATGTCGAAGGAATTACCTATGAATGTCTAACCCATATTAAAAAGGAACCAAGGGCAATTATTTGGGGAATTGCAACAAGAGTAAAATAAAAAGGAGGAAGATATGCGAAACCTTTTAAAAATTATTTTTATTCTGGCGGTATTTTTTTCTTATACCGCCTATGCCGGTGAAACAGGAAAGATTGCCGGAAGGGTGATTGATGCGAATACAAAAGAACCGCTGGTTGGGGTAAATGTAATTGTTGAAGGAACAGAATTAGGAGCTGCCACTGATGCTACCGGTCATTATTTGATTATTAATGTGCCAGTGGGTACTTATGATGTTACCGCTTCTTATGTTGGTTATGAACCAGTAAGAGTGAAAGGTGTGAAGGTAATTGTCGACCAGACAACCTATGTTGATTTCCAATTAAAACCAACAGTAATTGAAATTGAAAAACCAGTGGAAGTTACTGCGGAAAGACCAATGGTTATCAAAACCGCAGTTCAGACAACGAGAATTGCTGGTGAAGAAGAATTAAAGAAATTACCATTAACCGTTGTTACCCAATTAGTTAATCTCCAAGCAGGTGTCGTCACTCATGGTGGATTTGCTCACGTGCGTGGTGGTAGGTATGACGAAGTTTTGACATTGGTTGACGGAATTTCGGCAGTTGACCCATTCTATCAAATTGCTTATCACCGACCACCTTCAGCAGCCGTTTCCGAAGTTTCTATTATCACCGGCGGTTTTGATGCTGAGTATGGTGAAGCGATGTCCGGAGTAGTTCAAATTATTAAAAAAGAAGGCGGTGAGAGACATTCCGGTGTTTTGAGGTATACTTCTGATGATATCTTGCCATTCCGGGCATTAGATTTTGGATATAATTTTTATCAATTCTCTTTGAGTGGACCTTTATTTACAAAAAGATTACGTTATGCTTTATCTGGTGAATTGATGCATACGGAAGATGCTAACCCAACAAAATATAAACTTCAAAAACCAAGAGACGAATATACTGGCGATATTAAACTATCTTATAAATTACCAAAATCCAAATTGTCTCTTTCTTATTATACTGCTTGTTATCAATGGCAAGCCTGGGCAAATTCTTGGAAATATTGGCTTGACCATTATGCGGCAATTAGAAGTTTTGGTGACCAATTGGCAATCAATTTTAATACGATGCTTAAAGAGAATATGATTCTAGACCTTAAAGCAGGTTATCACTATTATGACCGACTACAAACCGTAAGAGATAAAGAATATCAGAAAAGAGATAAATCTCATCTCTTAGAAAAACTTGGTCTCTGGGATTTATATCGCTTCAAATCGGAAGACTATGTGTTTAGAAATCCTGAAGGTCTTTCACCAGAAAGCGCTGTGTTTAAACTTTGGAAGGATAAGGATGCGAAATGGACCGAATATAATGTCTCGGATAATAATCCTTGGGGAGTGCCTTTATTTTATTGTTATGGTGATTATCGTCTCTGGCATTATCGTCAATCAAAAACCTACAATTTTAAAGGAGATTTCACGTATGTTTATAAGAAAATCCATGAAATAAAAACTGGCTTTGAAGCAAAATTATATTCTTTGTGGTTATTAGAAAACTCTTTACCATGGTCATCCAATCCCTTCTGGGATGCTTATAAAAAATATCCTTATTCCCTTGCTTATTATATCCAAGACCGTGCCGATTTTGGTGATTTAGTGGTTAGGGCAGGTTTGCGATTTGATATGTTACATCCGAAATCAAGATATCGGAAATATGGTGAAGATGGAAGAAATGTTTTGGATACCACCACTACTGAAGCAAAACCAAAATATAAGATTTCGCCAAGATTGGGAATCAGTTTTCCAGTTACCGAAAGAATGAAATTCAGATTCTCTTACGGTCATTTCTTCCAGTCACCGACATTTACCAATTTATATGAAAGTCTTTTTGCTGATATTATTCAAAGAGGAAATATTATTGTTGGTAATCCTGACCTGAATGCCCAAAGAACAATTGCTTACGAAAGTGGTTTGGAATGGCAGATAAGTGATTTCTGGGGTGCTGATTTGACTCTATTCTATAAAGACATTTATGATTTAGTCGGTACAAGACCAGTTCCCGCTTTACCAATGGGTTATACAATTATTACTAATGTTGAATATGGAAGGGTTTTTGGCTTTGAGATTGGCTTACAAAAGAGACTTTCTAATTATTGGAGCGGAAAACTTGCTTATACTTTCCAGATTGCCAAAGGAACAGCAGCGGAAGCCTGGCAATGGTATACTTACAATTATCAAGGTATTCCTTTCACCCAAATCGACTATTACTTAGATTATGACCAAAGACATGTGCTCAATTTAGATTTAGGTTTATCTTTCCCCAGTGATTTTGTTTTCATTCCTTTGAGAGATGTTGATATTGGTGCAATCTTTAATTTTGGCAGTGGTTTCCCATATACGCCAACTGATGTTAGAGGAACAAGAATTGGTGATTTGAATTCCGCAAGAATGCCAGCAACTTGGAATATTGATGCTCGATTATCAAAAGATATTAAAATTGGTGGTTTAAATTTATCTCTTTTCTGCGATATTTTGAATGTTACCAACCGTTTAAATGTCACAAGTGTTTATTCGGCAACCGGTGCACCTGATTGGGATGGTCAAACTTTCGTGCCAGGTCAATTTAGTTGGGGACAAATTCCTGGCGATGCCGGTTATCATCCAGCGAGAGATTATAATCACGACGGTTGGATTTCCCAGTTAGAGAGATATGATTCTTATGTTAAAGCAAGAGAGGATGCGATAAATAATCCTGGTAATTATGGACCACCCAGAAGGGTAAGAATTGGAATTGGTTTCGGATTTTAAAAAGGAGGAATGATGTTTAAGAAATTATTAATTATTTTTATATTTCTCTCTTTCGTACTTATTTTCGCCAAAAGTTTAACTCCTTCCTCAGGTAAAAAAATTTTTGATATGCTGTGGATTAGGTATAACCGATGGGAATATCCTCTTTATAACGATGGTCGATTTGGTATTGATGTAACTACCGGTACCGGTGAAGCAGGCGGTTCTTGGCCAAGACCTTTAAAAAACTTCTATATTTTTGGCGCGGGTATTTGGATTGGTGCTATTTCTCCCCAAGGTGAAACATTAGTTTCCTGCGGATACGATCCAAATTCAGGTTCTAGTGAATTGTGGCCAGAAATATATTCCCGATATACTGGAAATCCAGGAGATCCTGATGATTGTATTTACTATTTCCCTGATAAATGGCCGCCACCAAAAGATAAATTTCCAATGGCACCACAAGATACAATTTCAGGAATGGATGTTTGGTGTTGCTTTTCTGATGCTCATGCACCACAACATAAACCAGGTGATACAAAACCAATTGGTGTAGATGTTTATTTAACTGGATATCATTGGAATTTACCATCTAACCGAGATATCTTCTTCTTGAAATACGATATAAAAAATGTTTCTGGTGATACTTTAAGAAATATGTATATCGGTGTAGTCTTGGATGCCGATGTTGGTGCTTATAGTGATGATATGATGGCAATGGTTTATGATGCCGCCACAAGAAGACCAAGAAAATATATTTATAACAGAACAAGAACCGATTCAATATTTGTTGATAACCTTGCTTGGATTTATGATAGTGATAACCGAGAAAACCCAGGTACCAAATGGGAAAGAGGAACACCGGGCGCAGTAGCCTATGACTTTTTACAAAGTCCTTTTGCTTTATGGGATGGTAGGGATAATGATGGTGATGGGCTAGTGGATTTTCAGGAGGTTGATAGTGAATATATCACCAATAATCGTCCTGATTTAATTGATAGTGATGAAGATGGTGTTCCTGCTTGGCGTGACTTTTCCGAAATAGAACAATTAGGAATGACTAGTTGTAAAAGATGGCCAATCGAAAACGACCCAAGGACTGATGTAGAAAAATATTTAGTTCTTGCTGGTTATGATCATACTACAAGAGAGTATAAACCTTATGATTATATTGACGAAACTCCGGCGGATAAAAGGTTTTTACAATCAAGCGGTCCTTTTAATTTACCACCCGATTCAGTAGCAACACTAGTAGTTGCAGTAATTGCCGCTAAATATGGTGAAGAAGGACAACCTTACAATCAAAGAGATACTTGGGATTTAGCAAGAGCGAGTGCCGAAGCCCAAAGATGTTATGATAAAAACTGGTTATTACCTGGTCCACCATTTCCACCGGTTGTTACCGCGATGCCACAGGATAATCGAGTGATTCTATCTTGGGATAATCGGATGGAAAAGATTCCTGATCCTTATTATAAAATTGCTCAAAGAACCGGTGACACAACTTATCGAGAATACGACTTTGAAGGGTACAAAGTTTATAAATCTCTTGACGGAATTGAATGGGAACTGAAAGCAATTTGTGATTTGAAGAACGGAATTAAATATGCTGATACCTTTAAAACCATTAAGATAATTGGTCGGGATACTACTTATCAAGAAAGCATTTTTGTCTGGGCGAATGATAAAGGAACTTTCTATTACTATGTTGATGATAGTGTAATTAATGGTCAAACCTACTATTATGCTGTGACTTCTTTTGATTATAACCGAATGCGTGGTGAAATTTTAGTATTAGAAAGTGGCATCCAACCGGTGGAAGCGACGCCAAGAAGAGAGGCAGCAAATTACAAGGCTCCCTCTTCTGATATCAGGATGCTTGTTGGCGACAGTATAAATAATAAATTCAAATTTGATATTATCTTCTCTGCTCCTTATTTAGCCAAAAATAAGGAATATCTTTTGACTTTCCTTGATCCAATATGCGATTCAGCAAACAAACAACCAATTTATCAAACAATAATTACTGACCCCAATTATACCGAGACGATAATTTCTTATCAATTGCCTTATACCTTGGGTAAAAATGAAAAATTCTATTTCCCCACCTTTGATGGAATGAATCTTATCCTTACAATGAAGTTAGATACCGCAAAAGTTGAGCCCTTTGTTTCTTTTGAAATTAAAAATGTTAACGGTAGTTATTCGGCGGAATCTTTAAGAGCAAAAGAATGTCCTGAAGCTGCCTGGGCATTTCGTGGTTCTGATTACCGACTCGTTTGGGGAAGGAAACCAGAAGGTGGATTGACATTAGAAGAGGTTTATGATTTAACCAACGGAGTGAGGGTAGAATATAATCCAAAATTTAATCAAAATACTTATTATAATTACGGCAACTGCTGGGCATTTCAGATTGGAAGAACAACGCAACCATCGGATACTTTGAGGAATAATGAAATATTTATCTATTTACCTGGTGGATATGTTCAAATTAGAAAAGGTGGTGCAATAAATCCACAAATCAAACAGATGATTCAACCTGGCGATACCTGGTATATCTATTCTAACAAAACTTACGGAACAGCGCCTTCTTATAATAAATTTAAGATAACAACAACTGAAATGGAATTTACCGATATGGCTGGTCAGAAACTGAATGTGAAGGTTGTTCCTAATCCTTACATTATTACCAACAAATGGGAAAAGACAACGCTTGCGAGAAGATTGCAGTTTGTGAATTTGCCTGATGAATGTACTATTAGAATTTTCAATCTAGCTGGCGATTTAGTAAAGATAATCGAGCATAAATCTTCGGAAAAGGGAACTAAAAATAACAAATTTGGTGGAACTGCCGAATGGAATTTGTTAAACCAACACGACCAGAAGGTTTCCAGTGGTGTTTATATCTTCCATGTCGATTCGAAGTACGGTAAACAGATTGGTAAATTTGCTATTATAATGTAAGGAGGATAAGATGAGAACTAAATTATTAATTTTAGTTTTGATTATAACGGTGGCTTTCGGTGCCTTTGATAAAAGAGGGACAACGGGGGCTTCTTGGTTAAAGATTGATGTTGGTCGGGCAAGCGGAATGGGTTCTTCTTTTGTTGCTCTTTCGGATGATGCCACTGCTACTTTTTATAATCCTGGTGGTTTAGCCCTTTTGACAAAAAGAGTAATTTTCTTTAATCATATTGATTGGATTGCTGATGTTTCTCATGAATATTTAAGCGCGGTTATTCCGGCAGGAGCGGTTGGCAATTTTGGTTTTTCCGTTATTGCCTTAACAATGGGTAATATGATGGAGACAAAGATTGATTCGTTATATACTCCCCAAAGAGAAGATGAGAGTACCGGTTTACGTTTTGGTGCTTCCGGAATGGCGGTTGGTATTAGTTTTGCTCGTTATTTTACTGAAAAATTATCAATTGGCATTGGTTTAAAAGGAATTCAAGAAAGAATTTGGGATATGTCCGCAAGCACTTTCGCTTTTGATGTAGGTTTCCATTTCAATACTGGTTTTCATAATTTAAGAATTGGTGTTGCTATTAACAATTATGGTCCGGAAATTGCTTATACCGGTGGAAGATTAAGAAGAATTGAAAGAGATGAAAAGACCGGAAAGGAAGTGCCAATTTCCTATGTCTCTACGCCTGTTCCTATTCCCACAACTTTTAGGTTCGGAATTGCTGCCGATTTAATTTCGAATGAGAATTCTCGTTTGACTTCCTGCTTCGATTTGGTTCATTATAATGATATCAACGAAACCTTCAATATTGGTCTTGAATATTTGGTTTCTAAGATGTTTTCTATCAGAGCCGGTTATATTTTAAATACTGACAGTGAATATCGTGATCAAATTCATTGGATGACAGGACTTTCTGGAGGTTTAGGAATAAAAACCAGATTAATGAACGGAATGGAATTTGAGATTGATTATAGTTATCGCCATCATTACTATTTACTCGGTTCTCATCGGTTAAGCGTCAGTTTTGCCTTTTAGTAAACATTAAAAAGGAAGGCTTTTGGGGGTTGAGCCTTATCAACCCCCTTTTTTTATTTTATGAAGAAACTATTTATATATTTTACTTTTCTCTCTTTCCTTTTTGGAAAATCAAAATGGACAATTATTTTATATTTTGCCTGCGATAATGATTTATCTAATGCTGGTTATCAAGAGATTTTGAAATTAACCAATTTGGGATATAATAAAAAGGTAAGAACAATAATTTTAATTGATAATGCCTATTATGATACCGCACCTTTTCCTAAAATTTATGAGTTAAATAACGGAAATGTTGAGTTAAAAAGAAAATTACCCGAAGTTAATATTGCTGATGTAAATTTCTTTAGTGATTTTATAAGATTTATTAAGGAAAATTACGAAAGTGATAATTATTTTTTAATATTTTATAGTCACGGTAACGGATGGTATCACAGTTTAAATCGGGCATTTTTGTATGACGAAACAAACCAATCTTCTCTTTCTGTGGCCGGTGGCGGTTTAAAAGAGTTTCTTAAAAAGGCAAAAGAAATTTTTAATAAAAAAATAAAGATTCTTGGTTTTGATGTCTGTTTAATGGGAATGGTGGAAATTGCTTTTGAGATATTTGATTATTGTGATTATCTTTTTGCTTCACCAAGTATCTTGCCAGTTTCTGCTTGGGATTATAAAAGTTTGGTAAAAAAGATTGAAGAAGAACCGGAGATAAAAATCAACGAACTTGCCCAATTTTGGTCAGAGAAGAATTTAGAAAATATAAGAAATAGAGGAGAGGAAGGGATTTTTTCTGCTATTGATTTAAATAAATTAAGAAAGGAATATGGAAAGGCATTCTCTTTTCTAAAAGAAAAGGATAAAAACTTGATTTCTCAAATAAGAAATAAAATTCAAACCTATCCTTTTTTTGAAAGAGAAGATTCTTTATCTTCCCATATTGATTTTTTCCATATTTTAAAAGAATTAAATTTTGAAGGTGGAATATTTTCTTCAATAATTAGTATAAAAAAAACTGATTTTTATAAAAATGGTTATGGTTTAGCAATATTTTTCCCTTATCATTATCTTGGTTTTAAAAAATATATAAAGGAATACTTTTTATTAACTTTTCAAAAGGAAGTTAAATGGCTTGAATTTCTGAATGAGTATTATTCTTTAGACGATATAAGACCGGAAAGGATAAAAGAAATAAGGATAGAAATAAAAAGAAATAATGCTTTTATAAATTTTTCTAAATCTTTTGACTTAACAGAAATTAATTATTATTTATATTTTTTTAATTCTTTTGATACTATCTTCTACGATTCCTGTGAAAATTTTGCTTTTTGGGATAATTACGGATTTTCTTTATCTGATAGATTTGCTAAAAGAGGTAAATCCTTTTATTCTAATGAAGGTCTTTTATTAAATAATTACTTAATTACCAAAGAGAAAATAAACTTATCAGAAGGGGGATTAATAATCTTTGATTTGCTTTACAATACTGAAGAAACCTATTTAAATAAAATCAAAAGGGATGTGTTCTATTTGGAATATTCTTTCGATAAGATTAACTTTTATAAGTTAGACTCTTTTTATGGAAAAAGTGATTATTTTGAAGAAGTAAGGATTTTTTTACCACAGGGAAATTATTATCTAAGGTTTCGCTACCAAACCGATTCTTCAATCACTAATTTAGGAGTTTTTATTGATGAGATAAGAATTATTGCCTTTAAAAATTTAAAGGAATATAAGGTTTTTAATGATACCAATTATTATTTTCATCATCTAAAGAAAGGGAGATATTATCTTTTTCTTATTCCGGTTGATAAATATGGTAATAAAGGATTTGGTAGTGACTTTTCTTCTTTTGAAATCTTAGAATATGCACCAATTATTTCTTTGCCAAATCCCTTTATAAATCAGAATAATTTTTTATTAGATATTCCAAAAAATTCTTCCTTTCTTTTAAGAATTTATGATTTAAAAGGTAGTTTAGTTTATCAGAGAAAAATAGCAGAAGAAAGAGTATTTTTAGAAGAAATAAAGAATTTGAGAAAAGGAATTTATCTACTTTTTATTAATGAAAAGGGTTATAAAATAGGAGGAAAGATAATTAAGATTTAATTAAGAATGGGCTTCTTGCCAGTTTTTACCAACACCAATATTTACTTTTAATGGCACCTTTAAGGGATAAATATTTTCCATTGTCTCTTTAATAATCTCTTTAGCCTCTTCTATTCTTTCTTTTTCTATCTCAAATAAAAGTTCATCGTGGATTGTTAGAATTAAGCCGATATTGAATCTATTTTCTATTAGTTTTCTATCTACTTCAACCATTGCTTTTTTTATTATATCAGCAGCACTTCCTTGGATTGGTGCATTAATTGCCTGTCTTTTTGCCTGTTCATAAAGGGTTTTGTTTGGTGATAAAAGGGCAGGAAAGTATCTTGGTCTGCCAAAAAGAGTTTTAGTATAGCCTTCTTCTTTCGCTTTTCTTATTACCTCTTCCCGCCATTCTTTTACCTTCGGAAAACTATTTAAATAATTCTCCATAAACTCTTTTGCCTCTTCCTTTTTTAATCGCAAACTTTCTGCTAATCCGTAATCGCTCATTCCGTAAATAAGACCGTAATTGACCATTTTAGCAAATCTTCTCATATCCTCTTTTACCTCTTCTTCCTTCACTTTAAAAATCTTTGCTGCTGTTGTTGTGTGGATATCCTTATCTTGTAAAAAGACATCTATTAAATTCTCATCTTCGGTAATATGGGCTAAAATTCTTAATTCAATTTGGGAATAATCAGCCGAGATTAAAAGATAACCTTCTTCTGAGATAAACCCTTTTCTAATCTTCTGTCCTAATTCACCACGAACCGGAATATTTTGTAAATTGGGAGAAAGAGAGGCAAGGCGACCAGTAGATGTTTTTGTTTGGTCAAAATAGGTATGGAGTCGCTGGTTTTCATCGCACATCTCCGGAAAGGGTTTAAGATAAGTAGTTAAGACTTTGTTCAATTCCCGATAGCGGAGGATTTTTTCAATTATTGGTGAATAGGGAAGAAGTTCAATCAATACTTCGGAAGCGGTTGACCTTTCTTTTCCTTTGGGGATTGGTAATTTTAGCCGATCAAATAATACCTCGGCAAGTTGTTTAGGAGAATTGAGATTAAATACTATACCGGATAATTGATAAATCTCTTTTTGTAAAGAGAAAATCTCCTTTTCTAACTCTTTTGTTAATTGTTTAAAGAATTGAATATCAATTTTTATTCCTCTTTTTTCCATTCGGTAAAGACAAGGGATTAAGGGCATTTCAATATCGTAGAAAAGTTTGGTTAAATCTCTTACAAGTAATTCCGGTAAAATCTGTTGATAGATTGAGTAAATATAGTAAACTCCCTCTTTCGGTATAACGTTCTTTTTCAAAATTTTTAAATAGGATAAAATTAAATCCTCTAAAAGAAATCTTTTTCTTTCTGGTTCCAAGAGATAGGCAGCAATTTTGATATCAAAAACATTTTTTAATTCCAAATCTTCCAGATATTTATATTGTTCTTTTAAATTATAAGTAATCTTTTCTTTATCGGTGGTAAAAATTTCTTTTAGATTTTCTAAATTTCCTTCGTAAAGATTATTTTTATTTCCAATATAAATTTTGTTATCGGTTATTAAAAAGGCAAAATTTTCTTCTTTTAGTATTGGAGACGGGTCAGTAACGATTTTCAATGTCTTTCCGATCTCAATTTTATCTTCTTCAAAATCGCTAAGAAAGGTTTTAAAACCGAGTTCCTTAAAGAGGGAAAGAAGCTTTTTACTATCTTTTTCTTTAATCTTTAAATCTTCCAAAGAAACTTCAATTGGCACATCCTCTTTCAAACTAATTAATTTTTTGGAAAATAGAATTTCTTCCTCTTTTCCTTTTAATCTGGGATCTTCTTTTAATGCCTTTTCTAAATTTCCATATTTTTTTAATATTTCAATTGCAGTTTTTTCACCAATCCCTTTTACCCCCGGTACATTATCAATCTTATCACCAACTAACACAAGATAATCGCTTATCTTTTTCGGTTCGATCCCAAATTTTTCCTTTATCTTTTTTGGATCGTAAAAAACTTCTTTGTAAGTATCATAGATAATAATATCCTCATCAACAATTGGAAATAAGTCTTTATCCGTAGCCACAATATAAACTTTGTAACCCATATTCTTTATTTTTTTTGCTAAGGTACATAATACATCATCGGCTTCGTAACCAGGCACTTCCAATGTTTTTATTCCGTAGGCTGTGCAGATTTCTTTAATTATTGGAACCTGATATTTTAAGTCACTTGGGGCTTCCGGTCTTACTTTTTTATACTCTAAAAATATCTTGTGTCTAAAAGTGGGTGCCTTGGAATCAAAAACACAGGCAAGATATTTCGGTTTTCTTTCTTTTAAAATCTTTCTTAAAGTATTAACAAAACCAAAGATAGCCGAGGTGTTTTCCCCACGGGCATTTCTTAAAGGATTTCTGATAAAGGCATAATAAGAACGGTAAATTAAGGAATGGCCATCTAATAGATAAACCTCTTTTTTATCCATCTTTATTTTCTTTTAAATACATTTCTCTTACTAAACTGATTGCTCGATAATAGGATTCAAAAGATGTTCCGGCATCTGCCCACCAGCCTTTTAAGATTTCGTAAGTAAGTTCTCCTTTTTCTAAATACCGGTTATTCACATCAGTAATTTCTAATTCCCCTCTTTTTGATGGTTTTAGAGTTCTAATGATATCAAATACCTGATTATCATACATATAAATTCCCGTCACCGCATAGGGAGATTTTGGTATTTCGGGCTTTTCTTCAATTCTTACTATTTTATCATTTTCAAATACCGGTACACCAAATCTTTCAGGATTTTTTACTTCCTTTAAAAAAATCTTTGCTCCCTTTTCTTGTTTTTCAAATTTTTCCACATATTCTCTAATATCATCCTCAAAGATATTATCGCCAAGGATTACAACTATCTTATCACCATCAGCAAAATCTTCAGCCAAAGATAAGGCAGCAGCAATACCTGTCTCTCCTTCTTGATAAGTATAATGTAATCTCTTTAAACCAAAATCCTTACCGTTACCTAACAACCTTAAAAAATCACCCGCATTATTTCCACCAGTAACAATCAATATATCTTCAATACCGCAGGATACCAATTTTTTTATCGGGAAGAAAATCATTGGTTGGTTATAAACCGGCAAAAGATGTTTATTAGTTACCTTTGTTAAAGGATATAATCTTGTTCCCAAACCACCTGCAAGGACAACTCCTTTCATTTTTAAATTTTATTTAAAGAGATTTTATTTTCAATAACTCCAGTAATAAATACTCAAAAACCAATTTGGCTTTATTTTTGGTTTGTAAAAAGAAATTAATTTAAAAATTTCTGGTAACCTTTTGGGCTTCTTTTTCGTTATATATATAAAGGGAGAAAAATATGAAAATTAAAAAGGAGGTCTTAAAGGGTATTAGATAAATAAAATAACCTCTCTCTATCTTCTTTTTATATACTTCTCTCAACATAGGGAATATTCTTTTTATTAAAATAGGAGCAGTATAGGATATATTATAGTATCTGAGTTATTATTTAATTAATGACGAAAATGTCTTATATTTGTAAAGATAAGAGAAATATTATTTTCTTCGCAGGCTTTAATAACCTCTTCATCTCTTAATGAACCACCTGGTTCAACAACTACTTTAATACCGCATTTTGCTGAAATATCAATAGAGTCTCTAAAAGGGAAAAAGCCGTCTGATGCCAAAACGCCACCTTCGCACCTTCCTTCACTCTTCTTAATGGCAATTTCTACCGAATCAACACGGGAAGTCTGCCCAGCACCAATTCCCACAGTCATTAAATCTTTCACAATCACAATTCCATTTGATTTCACATATTTAACCGCAAAATAGGCAAAGAGGGCATCCTTTAATTCCTCTTCGGTTGGCATTCTTTTTGTCATTAGTTTAAAGTCTTCCTTTCCAACAATCCTTTTATCCTTTTCTTGTAAGAGATAGCCGGTTAGACAATTTCTTATCTCAAAACCATCTTCACTTTTCTCTAACTTAATAATCCTTAAATTCTTTTTCTTTTTTAATATATTTAAGGCATCTTCGCTAAAAGAGGGAGCACAGATTACTTCTAAGAAGATAGTATCAATAATCTTTTCGGCAGTTTCTCTATCCACCTCCCAATTAAAGCCAACAATTCCACCAAATGCCGATTTTGGGTCAGAAAGAAAAGCCTTCTCAAAAGCCTCCTTTATTGTCTCTCCTAAAGCAATACCACAAGGGGTATTATGTTTAATAATACAACAGAGTTTATAATCTTTAAATTCTGGAAAATTAAAATCTGAGATAATATTATAAACGGTATTTATATCCAAAAGGTTATTATAAGATAATTCCTTTCCCCAAAGATAAGTAAAATTCTTATTTATAAATGGGTTGTTATAATAAAAGCCAACTTGATGCGGATTTTCACCATAACGTAATTTCTGCTCTCTTTTTAGTGGCAGAGTTAAATAATCCTGAAAAATATCTTCCTTATTTAGTTTTCTAAAATATTCACAAATTATACTATCATAATAACTGACATAATTAAACGCCTTATAAGCAAGTTTTCTTTTTAATTCCATACTTACTTCACCGTATTTTTTAATCTCCGAGATAACCATTGGGTAATCATTCTTATCACAGATAGTTGTTACATATTTGTAATTCTTTGCTCCTGCCCTTAAAAGAGATACACCACCAATATCAATCAATTCAATCATTTCTTCTTCTCTTAAATTACTTAAAATATACTTATCAAAGGGATAGAGATTACAGACAACAATGGAAATTGGCTTTATTCCTTCTTCCTCTTTGCCAAAAGAAAGTATGCCACCAAAGATTAAGGGATGTAAAGTTTTTACCCTTCCTTTTAAGATTTCTTTAAAGCCAGTATATTCGCTAATTTCAATAACTGGCAGATTATTATATTTTAAGATTTCATAAGTTTTGGAAGTGGCGATAATTTGGTAGTTTAAAGAAGACAATTCTTTAGCAAAATCCACTATTCCTTCTTTATCGTAAATACTAATTAAGGCAAGTTTATTCATTTTTAAACAATGTTAATTTTAATAAAATTATAAAAAATTTCAATTATTTTTTATTTGACAAAAGAAAATTTTTAGGTTATTATTCAATATGGATGAAATTGAGAGGCTGAAAAGGGAACTTTCCCATCCAGAAATACGCAGAAGATTAAAGGCAATAGAAGATTTGGCATTTCTAAAAACTCCCCAAGCAATCTTTCTTTTATTGGAAACCTTAGCAAGCGAGGCAAATACAGTTATTAGGGAGAAGATAATTGAAGAGATTTTGAAAATTGGTAAAGGGGTAGTTCCTTATATTTTAGAAATGCTGAAAGTTGAGAAAGAAGTAGTGAAAGGCTTAGAGACAAGAAAAATAGAAAAACCAGTAATTAGAATTTTTTGCCAATTACTTGCCAAATTGGAGGCTAAAGAGAGTGAGGATATTTTGATTGAACTTTTGAAAGACGACGATCCGCTGATAAAGACTTCGGCTTGCGAAGCCTTGGGAAATTTAAAAAGTAAAAAAGCAATAGAAAATATTTTTCCGTTACTTTATGATATAAATTTTTGGGTAAGAACTTGTGCCTGTAGTGCTTTGGGAGAGATTGGTGATAGTAAGGCGGTTCCGCACCTTTTAGAAAAATTACAAGACGAGAGCCATTGGGTAAGAAGCGCAGCCTGTGAAGCTTTAGGAAAGATTGGCGATAAAAAGGCAAGTGAAGAACTTGCCTATCTATCTTTATATGATGAATCTGAAATTGTCCGGGAAGCAGCAATTAAGGCATTGACAATGATTGGTGAAACTTTTATTTCACCTTATCTTAATGCTTTAATGAGCGATGATTTAAATAAGAGGTTTAAGGCAATGGAGATATTGATAAAAGAGGGGAAGGTGGTTTTGTATCCTTTGTTATCTCTTTTAAATAATCCAAGTAATGTATTAAAAACCTGCATTTGCGAAATCTTAGGTAAAATTGGTGACGAGCGAGCGATCGAAGGTTTGGCAAATCTTTTTAAGGAAAAGGATATTAATGTCCAGATGGCGGCGGTTAATGCTTTAGCAAACATTAAAAGCGAAAAAACCTGTTCCTACTTACTTAATCTTCTTTCTTCCCCTAATCCAACAATTGCTGATTTGGCGAAAAAAGCATTAATTAAATTGAGCGAAAAAAGCATCAATATTTTACTTACTGAATTAACAAGAATTAAAGAAGAGGAGAAGAAAATAAAAATTATTGAAATTCTTGGTGATATTAAAAATAAAGAAAGTATTGGGATCTTATTAAAAACTTGCAAAGAGAGAAGTCCTTTAGTTAGATTTCACTCAGCACTGGCATTGAGCAAGATTGTTGCTTTACCACCTATTGAAAAAAGAAAAGAGATTATTGAAGAAATGGTGAAACTTTTGAAAGACGATTCTTTTTTTGTTCGCAGTGCGGCTTTGGAGGTTTTGGGAATCTTAAGAGCAGACGAAGTATTTGAAGAAGTGATAAAAATGTTGGGAGACCCTGAAACGAGTGTGAAGAGAAAGGCAGTTTGGGCAATTTCTGAAATTGGTGGTAAAAGAGCAGTGGATATTTTGAAAAAAGCAATAAATTCTGAAGAATCGCCGGTTAAGATTGAAGTAATTAATTCTCTAATAAAATTAAAGGATAAAGAAGCCTTACCCCTTTTAAAAAAGATTGCTCGCCCCTGGCCTTTTTCGAAAGAAGATAGCGAAGTTAAGAAAGCTGCCAAAGAGGGGATCCAAATACTAAAAAACCTTTAATAAAGTTTTTCAAATCTTTGTTTTAATCTGAGAGTCTAAAATATTGGAGGTCAAAATGGTTTTAGACAAATTTACTCAAAAAGCCCAACAAGTAATAATTCGGGCTAAGGAACTTGCTGAGGAAAAGAAAAACCCGGAGATAAAGCCTATCCATATTCTTTTTTCTTTATTAGAAGATGCCGAAGGAACTATATTTAAAATTCTAAAGAAAATTGGGATAAATTTAGAGAAATTCCAAAGAGATGTGGAAGAACTTTTACAAAGAGAGCCGGTAGTGAATTATGTTACTGACGTGTATATTTCCTACGAGACTAAAAAGGTGTTAGACTCTGCCTTAGAATGGGCAAAACAAATGAAGGATGATTATGCTGGTACCGAACATTTATTTCTGGCTCTATTTGATGTTTCTTCTCTTAAAAATCTATTTCGGAATTATAATTTAACGCCGGAATTATTTTTATCTGGTTTAAAAGATGTTAGAGGCCATCAAAGAATTACTTCGCCGGATGCCGAAGAGACTTACGAAGCTTTATTAAAATTTGGTAGGGATTTGACCGAAATGGCAAGAGAAGGAAAACTTGACCCGGTTATTGGTCGAGATGAAGAGATTCGAAGGGTGATTCAGATTTTATCAAGAAGAACAAAAAATAATCCAGTTTTGATTGGTGAAGCCGGTGTTGGCAAAACGGCGATAGTTGAAGGACTTGCTCAAAGAATTGTTAAAGGCGATGTTCCGGAGAAATTAAGAGATACGAGAATTTTTGCTTTAGATATGGGTGCTTTGATTGCTGGTACTAAATATCGAGGAGAATTTGAAAATCGTTTAAAAGCAGTTTTGAAAGAAATAAAAGCCCAAGAGGGGAAAATTATTCTCTTTATTGATGAAGTGCATACGGTTGTTGGTGCTGGTGCTGCGGAAGGAGCAATTGATGCTGCCAATATTTTGAAACCAATGCTTGCCCGAGGCGAATTACGTTGTATCGGTGCGACAACGGTACAGGAATATCGAAAATACATTGAAAAAGATAAGGCATTAGAAAGAAGATTCCAACCGGTATTTGTTAATGAACCCTCAGTAGAAGAGACAATTTCAATTTTAAGAGGGCTAAAAGAAAGATACGAAGTCCATCACGGAGTGAAGATTAGTGATTCGGCTTTAGTGGCAGCAGCAATTTTATCAAAAAGATATATTGCTGATAGATTTTTACCGGATAAAGCAATTGATTTAGTTGATGAAGCAGCAGCCAAGTTAAAAATGGAAATCACTTCTAAACCGACAGAAATTGATGAGATTGAAAGAAAAATTTGGCAATTAGATATGGAGAGGATTTCTCTTCAGTCGGAAGAAGATAGTGAGTCAAGAGAACGCCTTAAAAAAATTGAAGAAGAATTGGCCGAATTGAGAAAAGAGAAACAAGCGTTAGAGGAGAAATGGCAAAAAGAAAGGGAAATTATTAACCAGATTACTAAAATAAAAGAAGAGATTGAAAACACTAAAAAAGAAATTGAAAAGGCAGAGCGGGTTTATGATTTGAATCGGGCAGCCGAATTAAAATATGGAAAATTAACAAAATTGGAAAAAGAATTGGCAAGATTGGAAGAAGAAATTGAAAAATTAGATAAGAATGGAAAGAGATTGTTGAGAGATGTGGTGACTGCTGAAGATATTGCTGAAGTAGTTTCTTCTTGGACAGGGATACCGGTAACGAAACTTTTAGAATCCGAAAAGGAAAAATTAAAGAAATTAGAAGAGCATATTCACCAACGGTTAGTTGATCAGAACGAAGCAGTAAGATTAGTGTGTGAAGCGATAAGAAGGGCAAGAGTTGGGTTAAAAGAAGAAAAAAGGCCCATTGGTTCCTTTCTCTTTTTGGGTCCCACGGGTGTTGGAAAAACTGAGTTGGCAAGAACTTTAGCGGCGGTTTTATTTGATAGTGAAGATGCGATGATTAGGATTGATATGTCCGAATATATGGAAAAACATACAGTTTCTCGTTTAATTGGTGCGCCTCCTGGTTATGTTGGTTATGAAGAAGGTGGTCAATTAACCGAGGCAGTAAGAAAAAGACCTTATTCGGTTATTCTTTTTGACGAGATTGAAAAAGCCCATCCCGATGTTTTTAATATCTTTTTACAAATTTTGGATGATGGGCGACTTACCGATGGTCAAGGAAGAACAGTCGATTTCAAAAATACTATAATTATTATGACTTCTAATTTGGGAACCGAGTTGATAAGAGAGGGGAGGATAAGCAAACAGGAGTTGTTGACTTTATTAAAAAGAAGTTTCCGTCCGGAATTTCTTAATCGGATCGATGAGATTGTTGTTTTCAATCCGCTATCTTACTCCGATGTTAAAAAGATTATTGACATTCAACTAAATTTACTTAAAATTAGATTAAAGGAGTTGGGAGTAGAATTGGAGGTAGAAGAAAAAGTGAAAGATAAAATTGCCGATGAAGGATTTGATAAAGAATTTGGTGCTCGACCATTAAAAAGGACAATCCAAAGACTCATTGAAAATCCGCTTGCCAAATTGCTTCTTGATGAAAAGCCCCGAAGGATAACGGTTTATTTAGAAAATGGCGCAATAAAGTTTAAGAAAGAATAATTTTGCCGAGGGCGGGATTTCATCCCTCCTTCCCCTCTTAACCCACACAAATCCCTCCGTCTCGCCCTCGGCAAATTTTATTGACTTTTTTAATTTTAAAAATATAATTTTAAGGTGATAAAAATTTTTTTCTTATCTTTTTTGCTTACTTATGAAATTTATGTTGTTAGAAAGAACGATACTCCTTCTACCATATTAGAAAAAAGAATTAATCAAAAAGATTTAAAGGAAAAGATTCTTAACTTTTTTTCTTTACTCAATTTAACAAAGAATATTAACATTGGTGATACTTTTCTTTTTACGGACACTTTAATAATTTATAAAAAAGATATTTTTAAGACCTATTACTTTTATAAAAAAGAAAATTATGTGAATTTGGCAATGCCCTTTTATTTTCTTGTGAAAAATAAAAAAGTGATAAAAGGAGAGATAGAAAATTCTCTTTATTTTAGTATGCTCTCTTTAAAGGAGACTTCGAAATTAGTAAGTAGTTTCGCTGAGATCTTGGAATGGGATATTGATTTTTTTACTGAATCCCATAAAGGTGATTCTTGGTTTTGTTATTTGGAGAAGGTTTATTTAGTAAATATTAATAATGAGACAATTCCTTATGATTACGGAAATATTTTTGCTGTCCGCTATAATGGCAAAGTTGGTAATTTTTATGGTTTTTATTATAAAGGTTATTATTATGATTTTAAAGGGCAATCTTTAAAAAGGGGATTTTTACGTTCGCCCTTAAGATATTCTTATATTTCTTCCTATTTTTCCTTTGCCCGTTTTCATCCAATTTTAAAAATTGTTCGTCCCCATTTAGGGATAGATTATGTGGCTCCTAAGGGAACACCAGTTTCGGCGTTAGGTGATGGTTATGTAAGTTTTGTCGGTTATAAAGGAGGCTATGGAAATTTGGTAGAGATTACTCATCCTAATGGTTACAAAACAAGATATGGGCATTTATCAAGATTTGGAAGAAATATAAAAAGGGGAAAGAAAGTAAAACAGGGTGAGATTATTGGCTATGTGGGGCAAACGGGATTAGCCACCGGTCCCCATCTTCACTTTGAAGTGATAAAAGATGGCAGACATATTAATCCATTGAAAATAAAAACTGTCCGGTATAAAGTATTAACCAATGAAGAAATCAAAGAATTTCAAATAGTTAGAGATTCCTTAGTTAAAATCTTACAATAAGTTTTTATTGACATTAAAAATTTTTTAATTTATAATAAGATGTGGAAGGAAAAATAAAATTATCTTTTTATATAAGGAGGTTATAATGAGAAAAAATTATTTTTTAATTTTATTTTCTTTATTTATTTTTGGTTTATCTT
>JBDRVE010000025.1 GCA_039801725.1 candidate division WOR-3 bacterium
CAACCTAATCACTTTTACCCGTTCATCCTGTTGGGCAAATTTCTTTAAGATCAAATAAGAACTGTCAATACTACCATCATCAACATAAATAATCTCGTAATCCATATTCAAAGAATCTAATACTTTTTTTAACTCTTCCTGTAATAAATTTAAAACCTTCTCTTCATTATAAACAGGAATAACAACCGATAAGGAATTTCGATTATTACTTTTATTACTGGGTAATAACATTTTAATCCTTAAAAATTATATCTTCTCTTTTCTCACCAATAGAGACCGCCCAGATTTCACAACCGGTTAATCTCTCAATTGTCTCTAAAAATTCCAAAACTTCCTTATCTAAATCTTGATAACTTTTAACTTTACTAAAATCTTGGTTGAAAGGTTTCAAAGATAAATATTCTGGTCTTAAATGGTAAGCCAATTCGGGCACAAATTCATCATACTCTTTTCCTTGATAAGTATAACCATTAGCAATCTTTAACTCTTTTAAACCAGAGAGGATATCGATCTTCGTGATAATCAACTTCTCAAAACCATTAATTCTTTTGGCATATCTAATAATTCCACAATCAAACCAACCGCATCTCCTTTTTCTACCGGTTGTTGCTCCAAATTCTTTTCCTTTTTCTTGTAAACATTTGCCCATCTCATCGGTTAATTCCGTAGGAAAAGGACCTTCTCCAACTCTTGTTGTATAAGCCTTGGCAACACCACAAACTTCATCAATTAAATTATAAGGAATACCTACTTGCCCACAGATACTACCGGCAATTGTTTGGGAACTTGTCACATAAGGATAAGTTCCAAAATTTATATCCAATAAGGTTCCTTGAGCACCTTCAAAAACTATCTTTTTGCCACTTTTTAATTCCAAATAAACCTCTTTACCGACATCAGTAATCAAAGAAAGAAAAAATTCTCTATTTTCTTCTATAAAATTCAAATACTCTTTTTCTAAAATTGGCGGACTTTCATATATTTCCATTAAAAGATAATTCTTCCTTAAAAACTCTTGTTTTAACCTTTCCGAAAATAAATTAAAATCTTTTAAATCACCAATCCTAATCCCAATCCTCTGATACTTATCTTCGTAACAAGGACCGATTCCTTTTTGAGTAGTTCCAATTTTTATTCCTCTTTTTGTCTCCTCTCTTTTCTTATCAAGTTCTTTATGAAAAGGAAAAATCAGATGGCACCGGTAGTCAATAAAAAGTCGATTCTTTATCTCAATTCCTAATTCGGTTAATTCTTCTATCTCCTTTTTCAACACTTCCAAATCAATCACACAACCACTGGCAATATAGCCTTTAATATGAGAATGGATAAGACCGCTTGGTAATTGATGGAAGATTATTCTTTTATTATCGAAAACCACCGTGTGACCGGCATTTGGTCCGCCTTGGAAACGGACACAACCATCAGCATACTGACAAAAAAAATCAACAATCTTCCCCTTTCCCTCATCACCCCATTGAGCACCAATAATTGCTAAACTTCTGCCTTTTATCATAAAATCTCAATATTTTATCAAAAATCTTTTTCTATGTCAAGAATTTGGACTTACTAAAAAACTGGTAATACAAAAATTGGGATAACTTTAAAATATTATAGTTATTTTATTTTTTTCTTTTTTTAGGATTTGGAATTTTAAATTATGGGAAGCACAAGCAAGACAAGGGTCATAGGCACGGAAAAACATTTCTATTTGATTTAATAATTTCTCATCTTCTTTATCTAAATATTCTTCTACTGAAATAGCACCGATTTTTAAACTAATATTTAAAACACCATTATTATTCGTTGTTGCCACAATTAAATTAACCTTCTCAATAATTCCTTCTTCATTTAGAAAATAATGGTGAATTAATGTTCCTCTTGCTGCTTCAACAATTCCAACTCCATCTTTTGGTTTTTTTAACTCCAAATTTCTTATTCCTTCGTAGCCAATTATTTCTTTATCTAAAGATAACTCTAACGCTCTTTCGGAAGCATAAAGTAATTCTATTAACCTTGCCCAGTGATAGGCAAAGATATTATTTACTGGTTTTTTATTATAAGTTCTATAAAAGTTCTCAAACTCTTTTTGGGCTTCTTTGGTTTTTAAACCTTCCGAAACATTTAACCGAGCCAAAGGACCAACCCGATAAAGCCCATTATCTTTAGAAGGTATAAAACCTTTAAAACCAATATTTTTTAAATAAGGGAATTTTACAAAAGACCACTCATACACATATTCACTAATATAATTCAAATATTCTTTCGGTTCAAACAAAGCATACTCAGAATTATCTGGTGCCGTAACCCTCACCTTCCCATCGTAGAAATTTAAACATTTATCATTATCCACCAATCCCATATTATAAACTTCTAAATCAAATTTCTCATTAAAAAATAAATCTTGATAATTCTCTAAAATATTTTTCTTAAAGATTTCTAATGTAAAAAGAGAAAATTGAACACAACTCCTTGCCATATCTTCTATCTCTTTTCTCTCTTCTTCGCTTATCCCTTTTGTTACTCCACCAGGAATACCACAAACTGGATGGGTTGCCTTGCCACCAATAATTTCCGTAATTTTCTGACCGTATGCCCGATGTTTAATCACTTCCATTCCTGTTTGTTCACCATACTTTTCTATTATACCAATAATATTTCTTTTCTCTTTGGGAGCATCCTTGCCTACCAAAAAATCTGGACCACCAAGAAAGTAAAAATGTAAAATATGATCGTAAATAATATAGCCACAATACATTAGTTCCCTTAATTTTTTTGCCTTAACTGGCACTTCGCAATTATAAGCACTATCTAATGCCTTGGTAGCAGCAAAATGATGAGCAACTGGGCAAACACCACAAATCCGAGAAGTTAATTGGGGCATATCTTCACCCTTTCTACCTTCGCAGAATTTCTCAAATCCCCGAAACTCCGGCACCTGTAAAAAAACATCTTTTACTTTACCATTCTCTAAAAATATTTCTATCTTACCATGACCTTCTAAACGGGTAATGGGATCAATTGAAATCTTTTTCATTCTCCTCTCCTTTTATTAAGAATTGCTTTTGCTAAACTATACATATAGAAACTTCCGATTGGGTCTTTTATCTTATTAATCTCTTCTTCTAAGATTTTATAAAATTCTTCATAATTTTTCTTTTCTTCATCAAGTAAAAGAATGGAGGTTAAGGCACTTATCATTTTTGCTCCTTGGTCAGAAACTTCTGGTGTTGGTCCCATACAACCAGTACAGGGCCAATTGGCATTGATACATAAATTTTTACAACCACTTCTTGTTGCTGGTCCTAAACAGATAATTCCTTGCTCTAAAAAACAAGTATTCGGGTCAGGCTGAATTTCTATCATTCTTTTTATTTTTGGCATCTTTTTAGGAAAAGTTTTATTTCTTTCACAAGTATCACACAAAGATTTTGTTGGAGCCAAATAAGTCTTTTTTGGTATATTTTCATTAGCAAAAATCTTTTCCATAGCATTAATGATTAAACCAGTTGGCGGTGGACAGCCAGGAAGATAATAATCAACCTCACAAATTTCATCCAAAGGAAAAACCTGAGAATAAAACTCTGGTAATTCCATTTTTTCACTGTTATAAGAAATTTCTTTTTGGGGCAAAACTTTTTTAGGATTATCAGTTGATTCGGTTTCAATAAATCCCCTTTTCAAAATATCTTCTTTCCGATATAAATTTGCCAAACCAGGAATACATCCTTCTACCGCACAAGAGCCAAAAGCAACTAATACCTTTGATTTCTTTCTTAAAAGTTTTGCCAAATGTTCTTGTTCTGAATTTCTAATTGAGCCATTAAAAAAACAGAAATCAAAATATTCGTCTGGTAAATTTTCTACATCTCGATATTTAGTATCAATAGCTACTGGCCAAAAAAGAATATCGGCATTCTTAATTACATCCAAAATTTTTTCATTTATGTCTAATACGGCAATTTCACAACCGCCACAAGAAGCAGCCCAATAAAAAGCAAACTTTTTTTTCATAAAGAAATTATATTGAATTTAAAAATAAAATCAATAACTTTTATATTCATTGTTAAGTTAATTGACTTTATTTTTTCTTTTATTATAATACTTTTTATGGAAAAGAAAATTCCTAATTTCAAAGTAGGTGATACTGTTAGGGTTCATTTTAAATATTTTGAAGGTGATACTGAAAAACACGGAGTTTTTGAAGGGGTGGTATTGGCTATTCGAGGAAAAAACGAAAGTAAAACTTTTACGGTAAGAAAAATTTCTTATGGAGTTGGTGTCGAAAGAATTTTTCCTCTCTACTCTCCTTTAATTACTAAAATTGAAATCAAAAAAAGAGCAAAAGTAAGAAGAGCAAAACTTTATTATTTACGAGAAAGGAAAAGTTTAAAATTAAAAAGGGAAAGAGCAATAACTAAAGAAGAATTAGAGAAAGAAGAAAAAAAGGAACCAGCAGAAGTCAAAAGCGAAGAAACAAAAGAAGAAAGTTAATGCTCTCCTTTTATCAAAAAGAAAGGTTCCAAGGTAAAAATTTGACAATTTTATTTTATTTTTAAAAAATCTTATGAATAGATTAAAAGGCAAGGAAGGAGAAAATTTTGCTTTAAATTATTTAAAAAAAGAAGGCTATAAAATTTTAGAAAAAAATTATTATAAAAGATTTGGTGAAATTGATATCATTGCCGAAAAAGATAATCAAATAATTTTTTTTGAAGTAAGAAGTAAAAGAAAAAATATTTTTTCACCACTCTTAACAGTTAATCAAAGAAAAATTGAAAAGTTAAAAATGCTTGCTTTATATTATTTAAGCGAAAAAGGAATTTTTGATAAACAGATAAGATTTGATATTATTGGCTTAACTAAAAATAATAAAGGCTTTCAAATTGAACATATAAAAAATGCTTTCTAAACTTTATTCAGCCTCGGTTTACGGAATTGACGGTTTTTTAGTAACAGTAGAAGTTGACCTTTCCATTGGACTCCCCGGCATTAACATTGTTGGTCTTCCTGATGCTGCAGTAAAGGAATCTCAACACCGAGTACAAGCAGCTATCAAAAATAACGGTTACCCCTTCCCTTTGAGAAAAATTACTATCAATTTGGCGCCTGCTGATATAAAAAAAGAAGGTGCTGCTTTTGATTTACCAATTGCTTGCGGTATTCTTTCTGCTTTTGGAGTTATTAAACAAATAAACTTTGAAAGGTTTATTATTATTGGCGAACTTGCTTTAGATGGCTTATTAAGACCGGTAAAAGGAGTTTTATCCATAAGTTTGATGGCAAAACAATTAGGTTTTTCGGGAATTATTCTACCGAAAGAAAATGCTAAAGAAGCGGCAATCGTCAGAGAACTTTCCGTTTTTGGCTTTTCCCACCTTAATGAAGTTGTCAATTTTCTTAATGGTTCATTAAATTGGGAAGAAACAAAAGTAGATATTAATGAAATTTTTAATATTTATTCAGAGTATAATATTGATTTTGCCGATGTAAAAGGACAGCTTCATGCTAAAAGGGCGTTAGAAATCGCAGCAGCTGGTAGCCATAATGTTTTAATGATTGGTCCACCAGGAGCCGGTAAAACAATGTTGGCAAGAAGATTAGTAACTATTTTGCCAAAGATGGAATTGGAAGAAGCCTTAGAGACAACCAAAATTCACAGTGTTGCTGGACTGCTTCCTCCAAATCAATCTTTAATTGCTACTCGTCCCTTTCGAGCTCCTCATCACAGTATTTCAGAAGCAGGACTTATTGGTGGCGGCGCCGTTCCTAAACCCGGAGAAGTTTCATTAGCACATAATGGAGTTTTATTTTTAGATGAATTGCCAGAATTTCATCGGGACGTCTTGGAGTCTCTAAGACAACCTTTAGAGGATGGGTTTATCACTATTGGCCGTAGTAAGATGACTGTATCTTATCCTGCGCGTTTTATGCTTGTGGCGGCAATGAATCCTTGTCCTTGTGGTTATTTTGGTGATCTTCATAAGAATTGCACCTGTCCAATAACAGCAGTCAAAAAATATCGGCAAAAGGCTTCCGGTCCTCTTCTTGATAGAATTGATATTCATATTGAAGTTCCTTCATTAAAATTTGAAGAATTAAGCTCAAAAGAAGCGGGTGAGAATTCTCAAGAAATCCGAGAAAGAGTAGAAAAAGCAAAAAAAATTCAATTAGAAAGATTTAAAGGGTTAAAGAAAAGAAAACCAATCTTCGCCAATTCCCAAATGGACCATAAAGATATTAAAAAATTTTGTGAAATAAGCGAAAAAAGCCAAAACTTAATAAAATTGGCAATGGAAAAATTTGGTCTTTCGGCGAGGGCTTATGACCGAATTTTAAAAGTAGCGAGAACAATCGCTGATTTAGAAGGAGAAGAAAAAATTAAAGAGAATCATATTGCTGAAGCAATTCAATATCGGAGTTTTGATAAAATAATTTTTTAATATGGAATTGAAAGAGAAAATATTAAAAAAGAAAGCAGTTGTTGGTATTATTGGTCTTGGCTATGTGGGTCTTCCTTTGGCAATTGCCATTGGAGAAGCCGGCTTTAAGGTGATTGGTATTGATATTGATAAGGAAAAAGTTAACAAAATTAATAAGGGAGAAAGTTATTTAGAAGATGTAAAAAGTGAGGAGATTAAAAAGCTTGTTGAAAAGGGATTCTTAAGGGCTTATAATACTTATGAAAAAATAAAAGAATGTGATATTATTAACATTACTGTTCCAACCCCTTTTACTCTAACTAAGGACCCGGATATTTCTTACATTATTGATGCGGGAAAAGAAATTAGCAAAAGAATGAGAAAAGGACAATTGATAATTTTAAGAAGCACTACTTATCCGGAAACTACCGAAAAAGTTTTAAAACCAATTTTAGATGAAAGTGGTTTAAAAATTGGTAAAGACTATTTTTTATCTTTTGCTCCAGAAAGGATTGATCCGGGAAATAAAATATGGACAATCAAAAATACACCAGTAGTGGTTGGAGGAGTAACCAAAAAATGTACTTACTTAACACAGCTTTTTTATCAACAAATTGTTGATAAAGTCTTTCCCGTTTCCTCTCCCCGCGTAGCAGAAATGGCAAAATTGTTAGAAAATATTTTTCGTAGTGTTAATATTGCTTTAGTAAACGAACTTGCCCTTTTATGTGAAAGAATGGGAAATATTAACGTCTGGGAAGTAATTTCAGCTGCAAGTACCAAACCCTTTGGTTTTATGCCTTTCTATCCGGGACCAGGTATTGGCGGTCATTGTATTTTGGTGGACCCTTATTATCTTTCCTGGAAGGCAAGAGAATATGACTTCCATTTAAATTTTATTGAATTGGCTGCCGAAACAAACGAATATATGCCCTTCTTCGTGGTTAACAAACTTTTTGATATTTTAGGACAAAATAAAATCAAAATAAAAGATGCGAAAATCCTTATTTTAGGAGCCGCTTTTAAAAAAAATGTAAGCGATACAAGAAATTCGCCAGCAATAAAAATTATTTCTTTGTTAGAAGGAAAAGTTAAAAAAATTTATTACAATGATCCTTACGTTCCTATTTTAAAAGTAAATGACAAGGAGTATTATTCAGTAAATTTAAACAAAAATTTATTAAAAAAAATCGATTGCGTGGTAATTGTTACTGATCACTCAATCTATGATTATGATTGGATTTTAAAAAATGCCAAACTTGTTTTTGATACTAGAAACGCTATAAAAAAGAAAAATAAAAAAGTTTATCTTTTAGGCTGTAATGTTTAAATTATGAAATTAAAACTTTATTTAACAGTAAGTATTTTTACAAGTTATTTTGAAGATTTTAAATCAAAGGCGATCGAAACTCTCTTTTCCGAAATTGAAAAAGGCAACCTTCTTGGCTTTTATTCTTTATTAACTTTGGAAGAACTTTCTTACTTACCTTCACCCTTAAAAGAAAATACCATTAATTTAATTAAAAAAACAAAACTATATCTTTGCGAATTTGATCCAGAAGATATTGCGGAATTAACTAATGCTTACTTAGAAGAAAAAATTCTTTTGCCCGAAATGGAATTTTCTGCTTGTCATTTTGCTATCGCCACAATTAACGAAATGGATATCTTCGTTTCAGTGGATACTACTTATTCGGCAAACGAATTTCTTTACCGTCAATTTAAAAAAGTAAACCAAAATTTTGGTTACGCAAAAACTCCAGAAATAAGAATGCCGGAAGAAATTACCGGAATCTCGGGACCTTACGAAAACTTAAAATTGATTCATCAAATAAGGAAACAAAAATATGAAGAAATGAAAAATAAAAATCTTTCTCTTTTGGATTTCCTTAACTCTTTATTGAAAAAGGAATTTTAGGCACCAAATTTCTTTAAACGCAAAGAATAAGCCAAAAGAAGCGGAAGAACTTTTGTGGCTTTAAAAATTCCTAAACTACCTTTTTGACAGCTTTTTTCACAAAATTTTACCTTCTCATTGTTACGAGAAAAAGAAGAATATAATAAAAATGGCACTGGATGCCAAGAGTGGCTTTTTAACAAAGCCGGTGTCGAATGGTCAGAAGTGATTGCAATTACTGAAAAATTAAGCTTTAAAATTTCTGGTAAAAGAGAATCAAACTTTTCAATCAATGAAACTTTCCTTTCAAAATCACCATCTTCACCAGCAATATCAATCTCTTTAAAATGAAGATAGAAAAAGTCATAATTATCATAATTTTCCTTTAATTCTTTTATCTCTTCTTCCCAATTATTTACAGGAGATTTTGGAACATCCATACCAATCAAAGAAGCAATTCCCTTATACATTGGATAAGCAGCAATCGCTAAGCTCTTTAATTGATACTTCTCACTAAAATTTTCAATCTTTGGTACTTTGCTATATCCTCGCAAAAGAAAATAATTGGCTTCTTTTTCATCTTTTAAAACTTCTGTGCTTTTTTCTAATAAAATTTTTAAAATTTCGCTTGTTTTTTTGCCCTCTTCTAAAATAGGCTCCGGTAAATAAGGAGGTAAACCATCTTTTTGAGGGTCTGTTTCCTTTATTTCTGCGCTTAAATTTTCTCCTTTTATTAATATTACAAAACGATGACCAACTCCCGAATGGAATTCAATTTCACAGCCCTTAATAGATTTAATTTCTCTTTTCAGTTTTTCACACAATCTTTTATTTTCTTCTGTACTTATTCTTCCTGCTCTTCGAGAGACTATTACCCCATCTTTATAAGTAGCAAAATTTCCTCTTATTGCTAAAGTATTTTTGTCTAATTTCAATCCTAATCCTAACGCTTCTAAAACGCCGCGCCCAATTTCAATTTCTAAAGGATTATAACCAAATAAAGCAAAATGACCTGGGCCTGAACCCGGTGTAATTCCATAATCCACGGGAATGATTAAACCTAACTCACTTTTACCTGTTAATTCATCCAGATTAGGAGTTCTTGCTTTTTCCAATTCAGTTTTTCCATCAAGTGGTAACCCTCCTAAACCATCTAAAATAATTAATAAGATTTTATTGTTATTATTAATAACTAATTCTTTCATTTTGTTGTTATTTGAGTAATTTTCTTCTTTTTTAAAATAATTTCTGCTTGAGCAGCAGCAAGAAGAGCTTTCGGAACTCTATAAGGGCTACAACTAACATAATCCATTCCTATCTTTCGAGCAAAAAGAATACTTTTTTCATCTCCGCCGTGTTCGCCGCAAATACCAATTTTAATATTTTTATTTATCCTTTTTGCTTCCAAAACAGAATCAAGAATTAAAGAACCTACTCCTTTTTCATCGATTGTTTTAAAAGGTTCAAAATTAATAATTTTTCTTTGTTGATAAGGAACTAGAAATTTCGGTGAATCATCTCGTGAAAAACCAAAGACAAATTGAGTTAAATCATTAGTCCCGTAAGAAAAAAAGTCAGCATATTTAGCTAGTTCTTTAGCAATTAGACAGGCCCGAGGAGTCTCCATCATCGTACCAATTTTATAATCTAATTTAACCCCTTTCTCTCTAAAAACCTCTTTACTTATATTTTCCACAATTTCTTTTTGAAACAAAAATTCTTCCAGAATTGAAACCAAAGGGACCATAATTTCTAAATTTACCTTTATTCCTTCTTGTTTTACTTCACAAGCAGCTTCAAAAATTGCTCTTATTTGCATTTCGGTAATTTCCGGATAAATAATCCCTAAACGACACCCTCTTAATCCCATCATTGGATTATGTTCTTCTAATTCTTCAATTTTTCTTATTAATACTTGTTTATCAATATTAAGTTCTTTTGCTAATTCATTTATAGCTTCGGTTTTTTCTTTTGGAGGTAAAAATTCATGTAGAGGCGGATCAAGAGTTCTGATAGTTACTGGAAGTCCATTCATCACTCTGAATAATTCCTTAAAATCATTTTTTTGAAAGGGCAAAAGTTTAGAAAGAATATCCTTTCTTTCTTTTTCATCTTTTGCCAAAATCATTAATTGAACATATTTAATCCGTTCTTTAGCAAAAAACATATGTTCAGTCCGGGCAAGTCCAATTCCGTTTGCTCCCATCTTTTTAGCATTCTCTGCATCTATTGGTGTATCAGCATTAGCTCTTACTTTCATCTTGGCAATCTTCTCTGCCCAAGATAAAAGAAGTTTCAATTCTTCTGGAAATTCAGATTTTATTAAAGGAACCTCTCCTTTGATAATTTCTCCGGTAGCACCATTAATAGAAATTTTGTCTCCCTCTTTTAAAATTATGTCCTTTATTTTTAATATTTTATTTTCAAAATCAATATCAATTTCGGAACATCCAACAATACAAGGTTTCCCCATACCCCGAGCAACAACTGCTGCGTGAGAAGTTTCGCCGCCAGTAGTAGTAACGAAACCTTCAGCTTTGGCCATACCAGCCACATCGTCTGCTTTTGTAAAATCTCTTACTAAAATCACTTTTCTATTTTGTTTTGCTATCTCAATCGCCTTTTCAGCAGACAAAACAATCTCACCAACCGCACAACCCGGAGAGGCTGGTTTACCTTTAGTAATTATTTCTAAGGGATAATTAGGGTCAAAGGTAGGATGAAGGAAATAATCAATATCTTCGCCGCTAATTCTCATAATTGCTTCTTCTTTAGTAAGTAATTTTTCTTTCACCATATCACAAGCAATTTTTACTGCTGCCAAAGGTGTTCTCTTTGCTGCTCGCGTCTGAAGAAAATATAATTTGCCATCCTCAATCGTAAATTCCACATCCTGAACATCTTTTAATTTTCTTTCTAATTTCTTCACATATCTTTCTAATTTGCTATATATCTCAGGCATCTTATCTTTTAAAACTTCTAAAGGCAAAGGTGTAACATGACCGGCAACCAAATCTTCACCTTGGGCTTGAAAGAGAAATTCACCATAAATTTTATTTTCACCATTTTTAACATTCCGAGTAAAAAGCACACCAGTTCCACTTCTTTCGTTCCAATTACCAAAAACCATTGCCTGAATATTTACCGCCGTTCCTAAATCTTCAGGTATTTGATAAATCTTTCGGTATTCCTTGGCACGAGGATTATTCCAAGAATTGAAAACCCCTTCAATCGCCATTTTTAAACATTCATAAGGATCCTGTGGAAACTCCTTTTTTGCTCTCTCATAAAAAAGTTCTTTATATTTTTCAATAGTCTTTTCTTTATCATCCACAGAAATTTTCCAAAATTCTTCTCTTTTTATACCAAAAATTACATCTGAAAAGATTTCAATAAATCTCTTATAAATATCATAAGCAAAATCTGGATTGTTAGTTTTTCTAATTATACCTTTAACTACCTCATCATTAATTCCTAAATTTAAAATTGTATCCATCATTCCTGGCATTGAAAATTTGGCACCGCTTCTAACAGAAATAAGCAAGGGATTATCTTTGTTACCAAATCTCTTTCCTGTTCTTTTTTCTAAATATTTAATTCCTAAATAAACCTCTTCTAAAAGCCCTTTTGGAAATTTTTTATTTCTTAGATAATATTGGCAAGCAGAAGTAGATATAATAAAGGCTGGTGGTACCGGTAAACCCATTCGGGCTAAAAAATAAAGACCCGCTCCTTTGCCACCAAGAATTCCTTTTAATTTATCAGTATCTTTGATATTTAAATTATCAGAAAGAAAATATACCCATTTTCTTTTCATTTTACCTCCTTAAAAGGGAGAGTAAAAAGAAAATAATGGTTAAAATTATTGAAAGGATTATTGAGGTAACAATAGGGAAATATAATACAAAATTCTCCCTTTTAATTATAATATCTCCAGGCAAAGCAAAAAGTTTCAATTTTGGCGAAAGATAAATAAGTAAAGAAATTATTAAAAAGATAATCCCAAAAAAGAAAAAAACTTTTGCTAAAAAAAGGCGGTTAATCATCTCTTTGCGATAGAAAATCTTCTAAAAACTCTTTTGCTTTTTCAAAATCTTCTTCTAAAACTAAAATCTCTCCCCATTCAGTACGCATCATCTTTGCAATTCCGTCAAAATATGGTAAATCATAAGAACGGATAACTGCCTTCACACCAATACTTCCTAAAAAACTTTGAATAGTAATTGCTTCAATTTCACTTTTCGGTTTATATAAAACTTTTAATCCCATTTTAAATTATAATTTTTTTAAGCCATTTTTCAACATCTTCCCTCTTTTTAAAGAAGCGAAAATTCCCAAGAAACACAAAAAAGCAAAAATGGAAAATATTATTCTTATGCTTTTCAAAAGCAAAAAATAATTATTTTTATCAAAATTTGCCTCGCCAATAACAAGAGCAAAAATTGAAATAATAATTCCCATACTAAACATTTGTCCCAGCATTCTCATTGTTGCCAAAGTTGCCGAAGCCACTCCGTAAAAATCTTTTTTAACAGAACTCATTACCGCATTCGTATTTGGTGAAGAAAAAAGGGCGAAACCAAATCCTAAAATAAACAACCAGATTATCAAAAAGAATATTTTTAAATCTTTGTTGATGAAACTTAACAAAAAAAGCGAAAAGGCAATTAAAGCCATTCCTAATGAAGCAATTATTCTTGGCTCTTTTCGATCCGAAAGCATTCCCATAAAGGGCGAAAAGATTGCCATTGTTAATGGTTGGGAAATTAAAATTAAACCCGTTTTTTGGGAATCAAAATTTCTTAAATATTGAAGATATAAACTTAAAAGAAAACTTATTCCAAATGTGGCACTATAATTAATCATCGCCGCCAAATTAGAAAAAGTAAAAACCGGATTATTTTTAAAAAGTTTTATATCCAATATCGGCTCAATAGTTTTTGACTGATGGATAATAAAGAAGAAGAAAAGAAGAAAACAAATAGAAATTAATAAAAAACCAATTAATTTAGGTAAAAATGTAAAGCCGAGCATAATAAGAATAATTGTCAAAGAATATAAAATAAATCCCAAATAATCAAACTTAATAGATTTTATTTCTTTTTCTTTTATTTTTAATTTCAATATGGTTAAAAAGATAATTATTAAACCAATAATTCCATTAAAAATAAATATACTTCGCCAATTAAAATAGTAAGTTAAAATTCCTCCCAAAAAGGGACCAGAAGATAAACCGAAATAAGTTGCCGAAACATTTATTCCTAATGCCCTTCCCCTTTCGCCAATTGGAAAAAACAAAGATAGAAGAGCAATCGCTGTACTGAAAATCATCGCTGCTCCCAGACCTTGTAAAAAACGAACAATCAAAAAGAAAAAGGGAGAAAAAGAGAAACAAGAAAAAAAAGAGGTAATAGTATAAATAATAATTCCTAACAAAAATATTCTCTTCTTACCATAACTATCGGCAATCTTTCCAAAAGGGATAAGAAAAGATGCTGAAGATAAAAGAAAAATAGTTGGCACCCAGCTTATCAAAATTGGTGACATTTTAAACTCTTTACTAATAGCCGGTAGGGCGATATTTATTGAAGAACTCATAAAAGGGGTAAGAAAGGCTGAAAGGCCAGCGATTAGGGAAACGTAAAATTTTAATTCTTTATCTTCTTGATTCAAGTTAATTGGTTAATTATTTCAATAGAAGAAGCAACATAAGCAAAACCATAAGCCAAATTTAATAAACTTGCTAAATACATCTCTTCATTAATTGTTCCAGTTTCATCTGCCAAAAAGAAAACCCGATAATCCCGAAAATAAACATCCCGAGCCGTTGACTCACAGCAAATATCCCAGTAATCACTAAATCTTCTATTTTTAAACATCTTAATACAGTTTCTAAATCAGTATTATAAAAAGCTGAATACCGGTGTTTTAAAACAACTTTTTCTTTGGGCAAAGGAGCAATTGCTAAATGAATCTCGCTCTCTTCACTTCCTTCTAAACATTTTCCTCGCCACCACCAACCCATAATTCTTAAATCACAAAAGGAAGGGTGATGTAAATGCTTAGTAAAAATTACCGGCCTTCCAATATTTTTAAAATTATCAATTAAATTTTTAATTGTTGGTAAAATCACTAAACCACTTTCACCAAAAGTAGGCGAATCTTCCTTTAAAAAGAAATATTGCATATCAATCACTAACAAAGCAACTTTATCTTTTCTTATCTCCATTTTATGAGTATTAAAATCTTTAATTTTTTCTAACCAAATTTCTGTTTTTCTTTTAAATTCTTTTCAGTAATATAGCCCATCACCTATGCCTTTTTCTCATTAAATTCAATTAATACACCATAAGAACTCTTTGGATGAATAAAACAGACCAAATTTCCTTCGGCTCCTTTTTCTGGCTGTTCGCTGGTGAATTTTATTCCCTTTTCTTTCAATCTTGCCATCTCTCTTTCAATTTCTTTTACTTCAAAACAGATATGATGAATACCGCCCCTTTCTTCTAAAAATTTTTTTATCGGTGAATCTTCGCTTATTGGCTCAACCAACTCAATCCTTGTTTCACCAATTGGAATAAAGGCTACTTTTACTTTTCTTTCGGGAATCTCTTCAATTTTTTCAATCTTCAAGCCAAGTATTTCTTCATAAAAATTTCTTGCCTCTTCAATACTTTTTACCGCAATAGCAATATGGGATATTTTTTTTATCATTTTAAAACCTCCTTTATAATAAAGGCAATTCTTTTTTATCTTCAAAAATCTCAATTTCTGGTAAGGTCTTACCGGCAATGCCTTTTATTGTACCATAAAATCTTGCAGCATTATCTAAAATTTTTCTAAACTGCTGTTCTCGTTTTGCCCAGAGGGCTTCCATCCGCTTTCTTTCTTCCAAATAACTTTTTTGTAATTCAACAAATCCTTCAACAATTGCTAAAAATTGATTTTTAAACTCGTTGCTTGTTAAATAATTATACAAAAGCTCCATCTTTGTTTCTTTACCTTTTTGAGTTGTTTCAATATTATCTATCTCCAAAAGAAAATGGCGCAAAATAAAAGATACCGGTTTTAATTCAAAAAAACTGCATATCCAAACACCATCTTTAAAGAAAAATCTATCTTCTTTCTCGGGCATCGTTTCGGTTACTAAAACTAAAATATCGGCTTTCATCTCTAAGTTATCTTCTCTTAATTTTCTTAGCCAATCGTAATTAAATTCTTTTGTTCTTTTGCTTTCGTAATATATTTTTCCGCATTCCTTTCCTTGATTATTTATCACAATTTGCAACACATCAGCTCCCTTTTGCCCTTTCTTGATTTCTACTATTCTGTCGGTAGGATAAAGATTTTTTAAAAGCCGCTCAATTTCAATCTCTTGAACTTCGCCTCTTAATTGAATAGAACTAATCTCAGCCTTCCTTTTTGCTTCTTCTAATTGATTTTTTAAATCTTCAATAATTTTGTCTTTATCCTTTAATTTTAGAAAGATTTCTTCTTCGATCTGTTTTTGAATTCTCTTCTTTTCTTCGTTTAATCTTTCCGAAAATTTTTTCTCCATTTCTAATTTAATTTTTGCTTCACTCTCTTCTTTTTCTCTTTTTAATTTTTCCAGTTCTGCTTGTAAAACATATATTTCTTTGACTTTTCTTGATTTTTCCTCCAATTCGGTTTTTAAGGTTTTTATCAATTCTTGTTGTTCCTTTTCAATCTCCTCTTTTAAACTTTTTCGCAACTTTTCCTTCTCTAATAAAATCTTCTCATTTAATTTTTTTTCATAATTATTTCTAATTTTCTCCTCAATCTGTTGATACAAAACTTCACTCACATTAATTTTTGTTTTACAATTTGGACAGATAATAATATTTTCATTCATTAAAAACCTCCTTTTAAAAAATTTAATTAAAAAATCTTTGATTGATATTCCCCAAAAACCTCACGAAAAACATCAGAAATTTCACCAACCGTAGCACCATTTCTTACTGCCTCAATAACTGCTGGCATAATATTTTCTTCGCTCTGGGCAATTTCTTTCAATTTCTTAAGTGCTTCTTTTAACTTAACCAAATCACGATTCTTTTTATAATCTTTTAACTCTTCTATTCTTTTTCTTTCTAAACATTCGTCAATTTTTAAAATTTCGTATTTTTCTTTTTTTTCTTCTTCAAAACAATTAACTCCAACAATTTTTCTTATACCTTTTTCTAACTCTTTTTGATATTCATAGGCACTTTCATTTATTTTTTCTTGAATATATCCTATTTCAATTGCTTTCGTGGCCCCTCCTAATTTTTCAATTTCATCAATAATTTCTTGTGCCCTTTTTTCTATCTCATCGGTTAAATTTTCTACGAAATAAGAACCAGCCAAAGGATCGCAAACATCAGCTACACCACTCTCATAAGCCAAAATCTGCTGAGTCCTTAAGGCTATCGTTACCGCCTTTTCGGTAGGCAAGGAAAGAGCTTCATCAAAAGAATTGGTATGGAGACTTTGAGTGCCGCCCAAAACAGCTGCAAGTGCTTGATAGGCAACACGAATAATGTTGTTCTCCGGCTGTTGAGCAGTTAAGGTTACACCACCGGTTTGAGTATGAAATCTTAAACGACAAGCCTCATCGTTTGCTTGATACTTCTCTCTTAAAAGTTTTGCCCATAACCTTCGAGCAGCTCGAAATTTTGCTACCTCCTCTAAAATATTTGAATGAGCAGCAAAGAAAAAAGAAATCCGGGAAGCAAATTTATTAACTGCTACCCCCTTATTAACTACTTCTTTGATATATTCTAAACCATCCGCCAAAGTGAAAGCGATTTCTTGTACCGCATTGGCACCGGCTTCTCTAATGTGATAACCAGAAACACTGATCGGATTAAATCTTGGTAAATTTTCATTACACCAAATTATAACATCTCTTACCAATCGCATCGAAGGTTTTGGGGGGAAAATATAACAACCGCGAGCAATATACTCTTTCAAAATATCATTTTGAACAGTTCCACTTAAGTTTTTTAAATCAGCACCCTGCTTCTCTGCCAAAAGATAATACATTGCTAAAATAATACAACAGGTAGCATTAATTGTCATAGAGGTAGAAATTTTATTTAAATCAATTCCCTTAAAGAGAACCTCCATGTCTGCTAAAGAGGAAATCGCAACGCCTACTTTGCCTACTTCGCCCTTTGCTCTCGGATGATCCGAATCGTAACCCAGTTGAGTAGGTAAATCAAAGGCAATTGAAAGACCGGTTTGTCCCTGGGATAATAAATAATGATATCTTTTATTTGTCTCCTCCGCTGTCCCAAAACCAGCATACTGTCTCATCGTCCATAGCCTTGAACGATACATCGTTGGATGAATGCCTCTCGTAAAGGGGAACATCCCGGGTAAAGATAGTTTTTCTTCATATTTTTCAATATCATAATCTAACGGAGTGTAAACCGGTTTTATTGGAATTCTGGAAGTTAAAACAAATTCTTTCTCTCTTTCTGGTAATTTCTTAATAGACTCTTCATATATCTTTTGCCAATTTTTAATTAATTCTTCTAATTTTTTCTTTTCCATTAATTAAATTATAAAAGATAATTAATTTTTGTCAAAAAACAAATAAAAATAGTTTAAAATATAGAATAAAAATTGGCATCCTATACCACAAATTTTTTATTCGAAGATTTTTGTAAATCTTTGATTTTTAAATATTTATTTAGAATCAAAGATGATTATAGAAAACACATCCCTCATAAAACCTATCTATGTCTTAAAGAATTTATTATGCATCATTTTCATATTAATTTTCACTTGTGTACTATTATTCAACTTAAAAAATGATTACAATTCATTTCCGAAAATATTATAAGTAAACTTTCGCCTCATCTCTATTAAAAGGATAATGTTGAAATAATGTTTCGTCTTTTTGTCTTAAAAAGAAATACACATTTTATTTACTTTGGAAAATATAATTTGATATACCAATTATTAACCAAACCTCCTGATAACCCAATTATTATCAATATTAATAATTGTTAAGTTAACCCTTATTACCAAATAATTTTATTGCCCAATAAATTATTAAAACAATAACTTCACGCTCTATTTGAATTTTCAAAACTTTATTTGAAGTTATAATATCATTCTACCGAGAAAATAATAATATAATCTTTCCTTAACTTTTTATTTATCCCAAAATAGTTAATTTATTTTTTCTTAGAGTATTAAATTTAAAACTAGGGAAATAAGGAGACCCAATATTAATTGGAAAATAATTATTTTAAAAGCATCTCTAATTTTAAATTCCCTTATCAAAATTAAAGTTGTTGAAAGGCATGGTAAATAGAGAATTAAAAATATTGATGAAATAATTAGTTGTTTAGGAGTTAAATTAAAAGGAACTAATAAAGCAATACTAACATCTTTTCTTAAAAAACCGGTTATCATTACTGGCACTATTTCTTTGGGTAAAGAGAGAAGTTTTTCAAAGATTGGTTTAGAAATTTTTTCTAAGAACTCAATAATTTTTAAAATATCTAACATTCCAAAAAAGAAGATTCCACCAATAATTAAAGGAACTGCTTCCTTGATAAATAGTTTTATCCGAAAATATAGTTTTTTAAAAACCATTAAAAAATAAGGTAGCCGATAAGGTGGAATTTCTATAAAGATCTCTTGGACTTCTCCTTTAAAGATTCTATTTAGAATAAAAGTGATGATTAAAGAAAGAAATATTAAAAGAAAAAATATTAGAAAAAGATATTTTATTCCGTAAGGAGCTAAAAGGGCAATTACCATTGTTGTCTGGGGCAAACAAGGTGAGGAGAGTAAAATTAATAGGGTTGTCAAAATTCTTTCTCTTTTCCTTTCTAAAATTCTTGTCGCCATAATTGCCGGAACTTTACAACCGATTCCTAAAATTATTGGAATAAGAGAATAACCGTGAATGCCTAAGCGGTGAACAAAACCATCAAACACTATCGCCAATCTTGCTAAATAACCAACATCTTCTAATATTGATAAAATTAAATAAAAGGCAAATAGATAAGGTAACACAATAACAAAAGGAATATAAAGACCGGTATTTAATATTCCAAAAGATTTTAGTGGTTCTATCTCTTTGCCAATAAAAATATTAAAAATTAAAGGCGATTTTATTTTCTCTATCAACTTTATCATATTTGGCAAATATAAATTATTAAAAAGAGGGTTAAAAAGATAATTTATTAAACTTTCACCAATTAATCTTACCAAAAGAAATGTTAGAAAGAGGATAATTGCTGCTGAAATTAAACCAGTAAATGGTTTGATAGTAAAATCTTCAATTCTTTCTAAAAAAGTATGATGGCGATGGCTAATTTTTTGGACTTCTTTTATAATCCTTCCTATCTCTTGCCATCTCTCCTCTTCTTTAAATTGAAAATTACTTATTTTTGCCTTATTTAAATTCTCTTTTAAATCCTTTATTCCTTCGCCAGTTATCGCACAGGTAGGAAATATCGGTAAATCTAATATCTGAGAAAGTTTTTTATAATCAATATCAATTCCTAAATGCCGCGTTTCGTCCCAGAGATTTAAAGCAATTATCATTGGTATTCTTTCTTTTATCAACTGAAGTGTTAAATTAAGATTTCTTTCCAAATTCGTGGCATCAAGAACATTAATAACAATAAAAGAACCCTCATCCTTTGCCTTTTCTAACATTTCTTTTGCTACTTTTTCTGCCGGATTTGTTGGCTCAATTAACGAATATATTCCGGGGACATCAATAACCTTTACTTTTTCATTATTTAATCTTATTTCTCCTTGATGATATTCAACGGTTGTTCCCGGATAATTACTAATAATTACTGTTGTACCTGTTAAACGAGTAAAAATTACCGATTTACCAACATTTGGATTGCCGAAAAGAAGAATTTTTTTAATCACTGCTCTTTTTCACTAATATCTTCTTTGCCATACCGTAACCAATTGCCACCTTACAGTTTTTTACCTCAATTATTACTGGACCCCTGAAAGGAGATTTACTTATTTTTTTTATTCTTACACCTTCATAAATCCCTAAACTTTCTAAACGAGAATGTATTCCCTGACCACCAAGAATTTTTACCACCTCTGCTGAAGAACCTTCTTCCAAACTTGCCAAATCAACCAATTGGGAATTATTCATTTTCAACCAAAACCTCCTTTGCCAAATTTTCTGGCAAAACCAAGAAACCTTTCTTGGTTTTAAAAATTAACAAACTTCCAATTTTACCTATTTTTTCAATTTCTCTTCCCTTTTTTATCCCTAAGAGATTTAATCTCTTTACATAAGAAAAAGAAAGATTAATCTCTTTTATTTTGGCTTTTTTGTTAATCTTTAAATTTTTTAAACTACAAACTTTTTTGGCATTTTTCACAGTATCCATAAATTTCTAATTTATGAGAAACCATTTTAAAATTATATTTTTTAGCAATTTTATTTTGAGCACTTTCTATCTTTTCCTCATTAAACTCAATTATCTTGCCACATTTTAAACAGATAAAATGATCATGATGGGAAGAATGAACCGGCTCGTACCTTCTATTTTTTTCTTCAAACTTCTGTTCCATCGCTAAACCACATTCGGTTAAAAGCTTTAATGTCCGATAGATTGTTGAACGACTTACTTTTCTCTCTAATTTCTCATAAAGTTCATCGATATTAAAATGTTTATCTGCTTTAAAAAAAACATCAATAACCTTTTTTCTTTTTAGTGATTTCTTCAACCCCTTCTCATTAAAATATTTTGCTAATATTTCCTCCCACATAGAATGAAATTGAAATTCATTTTCAAAATTATAATATAAAAAAATAATAAGTCAAATTAAAATTGGCATAGAAAATGTTACTTTTGTTAAACAGATATGAATTTAAAAAAAGAAATTGTAAATATTATTGCCTATTGTAAAAATTATTGCCCATCTTTTAAAAATGGAGGCAAAAATGAAAGTATTAAAAAAAGTAATTTTGTTTTTTATAATATTATTTTATCCCCTTTATCCATTTATTGGTGCTCGGTATTTAATTATTACTCCTGATGAATTTTTTAATACTCTTTTACCATTAAGTGAGTGGAAAACTAAAAAAGGACTTCTTAGTAAAATTGTTACTTTATCAGAAATCGGAGGAAATGAACCTAATCTCATAAAAAATTATATCCTAAATGCTTATAACAAATGGGAAATTAAGCCAGAATATGTTTTATTAGTTGGTTATCCAAATCAATTAACAAGTTATTGGAATAATACTTATCGGATTTATACTGATAACTGGTTTTTTGACTTCAACAATGATAATAAGCCCGAAATTATTTATGGAAGATTTCCTTGCCGAAATAATCGAGAGTGTTCTTTAATGGTAAGAAAAACTCTAATTTATGAAAAATTTCTATCACTGGATACCTTTTGGATAATTAAAGGGATGGGAATTATTAATGAAAATAATGATAGTGATGACACGATTTATTGGAATGATATCAGATATTTTGCTTCTTCTTTTGGTAATAGATTACTTTATTTTGATACTTTATCAAAATTACACGATAATGATTGGCGAGATATTATTGAGGGTATTAATGATGGAAGAGGAATTGTCGTTTATCGAGGTAATGCTGTCGGCAATTGGTATTCGCCTTTTAATGTCAATCCTTATCTCACAGAGAATTATTTTAATTTACCCATAATTCTTTCTTTTACTTGCCAAACTTTAAGTTTAAATCCCTCATTAATAGAAACCAGTGCGGTTGGTGGTAAATGGCTTTGGGCAGGAAATTATTATTATCCTACTGGCGCAGTTGCTTTTTTAGGAAGTACCTATTCTTTTCTTTTTCTTGCTCGGGCAAGAAGTTGCGGTTTAAGAGCCTTTATTAAAAATCTCTTTATTGAAAATGATAACATTTTAGGAAGTTGTTTTCTGAAAGCGAAAGATTCTATGTTATATTATGATCTACCTTCAAGCATTAGTTTAAATCTTTTTGGTGATCCGGAGTTGAATATTTGGACAGAAAAGCCAAAACCCCTTAATGTTATCCATCCAAATCAAATATTGCCTCAACAACAATTTTTTACTGTTGAAGTTTATAACGAAAATAATGAACCTTTAAGAAATGCTTTAGTCTGTTTAAAAAAGGGAGATACTATACCATTAGAATTATATCATTATGGATATACTGATAGCACAGGAAGAATTAGATTTTTAATTAATCCGCAAACAACCGGTGTGATGGAAATCACTGTTACCGCTAAAAATTATTTACCTTATGAAAATTTTTGTAGTATTGTAAGAGAGGAGCCTTTTTTAATGTTTGATTCTCTTTACATTTTTGATTTTCCTCCTTTGGGAAACGGTAATCTCCAAATTAACCCCAACGAAACAATTTTATTTAAAATCAGAATAAAAAATACCGGAAGAGTAATCGCCGAAAGTGTTTTCGGAAAACTATTAACCCAAAATAATTTTGTTTCCCTTTTAGATTCAGTTGCTTTTTATGGTAATATTTTACCGGAAGAAAGAAAAGAAAATCTAAATCCTTTTAAAGTTTATTTTAACTCTAATGTTCCTGATGGATTTATTAGTTTTCACTTAATTTTAGAGGATAAAAATTCTAATATTTGGCAAATCCCTTTTTTTGTGGAAGTTCACAAAGGAAATCTCATCTTTTTAAATTATCAAATTAAAGATACCCTTCCTTTTGGCAATAATAATCAAATATTAGAACCCGGAGAAGGTGTTCTTTTTTATCTCACCTTTAAAAATGAAGGGAATGACCATTTTCAAAATATCTATTGCCGAGTAAAGACAGATAATCAATATTTAAAAATCAGTGATTCCTTGGGAAGTTTTGGAGAAATTTTATCCCAACAAATTAAAACCAATCTTTCTGACCCATTATCTTTCTATTTATCGCCTTTGGCTATTCCTGGTAATAATATTT